>JAHEDF010000222.1 GCA_024641365.1 Planctomycetota bacterium
CGCCAATTTCTATAAGTGCAATTGTCTTATGTGTTTTATTTGCCGTGCTCAGCATGATTGCGCTGTGTTTAGTGCGTGGAGTTGCGGGTGATGATGGTGAAGCGCGTGGCGTTGGTAAATTCTTTTTCTTACGCATGGCATTAATTACCGGTGCGATTCAAATTGCCTTGGCGCCTTTTGCCTTGTCAACATTAGCGACTGCCGGATTAGCACCACGGACGTATAGTGCATTTTATGTTGCCTTAGGTGCTCTTATTATTGGCTGTCTCTTTATTTGGCGCGAATTAGCACATCCCGTTCGTGGAAGTGGCTATCGTTTCCCGATTATTTGTGTGTTATTTGCAGCGGCTGGTATTGGTTTTGTGAGTACGCGCATCATTCATCGTGATGAAGTGTCCTACGCATATCAATTAGCGCATCCCCCTAAAACAACGGTAATTGCTGCTGTAACACCAGCTGATCCAGCTACACCCACCACACCCGCTACGCCTACCACGCCGGAAACGCTTACGACACCCGCTACGCCGGTTGTTGCTACAGAATCAGATCCAGAATTAATTAAAGGTGAAAATGTATTTAAATTGCGTTGTGGTATTTGTCATTTGGTCGATCGTCGCTTAGTAGGTCCGCCATTACAAGAAGTTGCTAAAATTTATAAAGATAATCCACAAGGTATTCTCGCTTGGGCTAAAGCACCGTCTCCGGTTCCTAAACGCGCCGCGGAAGGATATCCACCGATGATTCCTGTGGTTGCACCTGATGATGAAATATTATCAGCAGCAAAATATATTTTAAAAATTGGAGCAACACCGGACGCACCAGCACCACAACAATAACATGGGCGGTGATAAATTATTGCGGGATATGAGTAAAAGCGATTGAGTCCGCGTTCCTGCCTGTGCGTGCGCCGAGCGTCTAGTTGTGAGCAATGAAATAGGATCATTGCTCATGGAATGTGATCGGATTATGCCAGTCTGGACACAGGGTCGTCGTCGCAATGAGCGCCTAGAGATATCTAATTTTGGCGAAAAAACCCAGAAAACTGCAAATATTATTTGAAAAAACCGATTGTAGATAAATGCCTCACAACAATATACCGTCAAGTGGTATGACCAATAGAAGGAGCGCGTTTGTGTTAAAGCGACAAGACAATTCCACATGGGCGACACCACACTCCTGGATCTACATCCTGGCGCCACTGCTGTGCATAACTGTAAGCGGATTAACGGCCGCCGAGACTTGGCCACAAGCTGCAGGACCTAACAACAATTGGACAGTAACCACAAATAAACCGGTTCCTGTGCGTTGGAGTGTTGAACAGAATCAGCAGATTAAATGGAAAGCCGATTTGCCAGAGACTGGGCAAAGTGGGATTGCGGTCTGGGGTGATTATATTTTTCTCACCACGATGAAACCGTTGGCGGCAGATGCGAAACGTAAATCTGGCAGTGATATAATTATTTATGCACTGTCTGCTGAAGATGGAAAAATTCTTTGGCAGCACGAATTAGCAGGGGACCCACAAGCGTCGAGTCCCTATGCCTATGGTTTTAGCGACAGCAGTAGTCCGACACCAATTACCGATGGACAACATGTGTGGTTTTGGAACGCGAGTGGTCGCATGGGTTGCTGGACCATGAGTGGTGAAAAAGTCTGGGAGCGCGGGTGGACACCAACATTAAAACGGCCATTTAATAAACAATACGAACCAATTAAAATTGGTAATATACTTTTTAATGTCGAGCCATTACCAATTGATGATCCAAAGCGTGAAGCGGATGCATGGAATTATTTACGCGCATTTGATGCGACGACAGGCGCGGATGTGTGGACGGCTCCAGGCGGTTTAACTCATTATAATACACCAGTCGTTGGTGTGGCCGAAAATGGCCACCATGCTATTTTATATGGTCGTGGCGCGCATCATGGTACGCCTGAAGCGCCTGCCGGATTAACGTTAACGTACGTCGATGGACCGCAGGCGGGCCAAGCAGCGTGGTCATGGTCATCCGCCAAAGATGGCAAAGCCATGGCAACTCAATGTTGGGATAAAAAATATGCCTATTGGATAGATGAAACGCTGACGGAATTAGTAGTATTACACACAACAGATGGCAGCGAAGCAAAACGTATTTCGTGGATTACCAATGTTGATGTGACGACGTACGACGAAAAAAATAAAACATTTACGCATAAAAAAGCGATAAATTTAAAAGAGGAAAATCCAAATTTAACAGTATTTCCAGCTTGGTACGCAAATGTGAGCATGTATCCGTATGTCTATTTTCAATGTTTCTCGTTTACCGGAAAACAAGGCGGTAAGGGGAAATTAATTGGGCCAGCTCATAGTTTTGTGCGCATCAATGTGGAAACCGATAAAGTTGAATATGTGGAAATTCCTTTTCCAACACCGGAAGTTCCGGATCAAGTCAACATCAACGGTGAATTTCACTATCCGAAAATGGCACTTAACAGTCGTGGCATAGATGTAGTGAGCGATAAACGCTCACGTCGCGATGGATGGTGGTGGTGTTTTAATGGCAATACGATTGCGATAAATAATTATCTCTATTTCACCTTTATGTGCGGTCGCGTACAAGTTTTAGACGGTAAAGCTGAGGTTTTTGACGAACGCGCTTTAATAGCACTGAATGATTTAGGTCCATTCGGAGAAACCTGGTCCGTTAATACACCGAGTTACTGCAATGGACGACTCTATCATCGCACAATGAAAAGCTTATATTGTATTGAGACAACAAAATAAATTAATTATTTAAGGACTACCGAGATGAAATTACTTCACTTACTGTTAACAATGTGCTGTTTTTGTTTTGCAGGAACACTAGCTCAGGCAGCCGATCAGAGTAAGCCGAATATTATTTTTATTCTCGCTGATGATCTCGGATATGGTGATGTGCAGGTGCTCAATCCAGAACGCGGTAAAATTAAAACGCCACACATGGATGCATTTGCTGCCCAGGGCATGATCTTTACCGATGCGCATTCAGGGTCGTCGGTGTGTACGCCGACGCGTTATGGTGTGTTGACGGGGCGTTATGCGTGGCGCACGAAATTACAAAGTGGTGTGTTGGGTGGTTATTCACAACCACTCATTGATCCAGAGCGATTAACCGTGGCGCGATTATTACAAGAGAATGGCTATAAAACCGCGTGTATTGGTAAATGGCATTTGGGAATGAATTGGACATTAAAGGAGGGGGGTTTTGCGAATAGTCCCAAAGACGCAAACAATGTCGATTATACGGCCCCCATTAAAAACGGTCCAATTACCAATGGCTTTACCTATTATTATGGTATCAGCGCATCGTTAGATATGCCGCCGTATGTATTTATTGAAAATGATCGCTTAACTGCTTTGCCAACAGTAGAAAAAGCGTTCTTCCGCAAAGGTTTAGCGGCAGCTGATTTTGAAGCGATAGATGTTTTGCCCATTTGTACGCAAAAAGCGACCGCATTTATTAATGAACATGCTGAAGCATCAAAACAAGGACAGCCATTTTTTGTTTATATGCCGCTCAATTCACCGCATACCCCGATTGTACCAACACCAGAATGGCAAGGAAAATCCGGTCTTGGATCGTATGGCGATTTTGTCATGCAGACAGACGCAGCAATTGGTGCCGTTTTAGCAGCGGTCGACAAATCAGGCATCGCTGACAACACCTTAATTATTATCACCTCAGATAATGGCTGTTCACCAGCGGCAAAAGTAAAAGATCTTGAACAACAAGGACATTTCCCATCTGAACAATTGCGTGGCTATAAAGCCGATATTTGGGATGGTGGTCATCGCGTTCCCTATTTAGTGCGCTGGCCAGCAAAAATTAAAGCCGGTACGCATTGTCATCAAACGGTGTGTTTAACCGATTTAATGGCAACCTGTGCAGATATTGTTGGCGCTACAATTCCGGAAAATGCAGGCGAAGATAGTTTTAGTTTAGTGCCAGCTTTTTCCGGAGCGGCAATCAATCGCACGCCCGTGGTTCATCACAGTATTAATGGCAATTTCGCGCTTCGCGATGGCAATTGGAAATTAGATTTTAGTTATGGCAGCGGTGGTTGGGCTAGCCCAAATGAAGCGGCAGCAATAAAAGACGGGGCTCCAAAAGTGCAGCTCTACGATATGGGTAATGACAAAAGCGAAGCACATAACCTGCAGGCAGAAAACCCTGATATGGTAGCAAAATTAACGACAACTATGGAGCAATTAATCGCCAATGGTCGTAGCACTCCTGGCGCAGCACAGAAAAACGATGTTGAGGTAAAACTCTTTAAAGAGCCAAAAGGGAAAAAGAAATAAAATTGCTTTAATAAGTATTTCAAAGAGCGATTCTCCAGGATCCTTCGTGCTCAAATAGTTTTGTTCTACTTAGTCAGGCGAGCTAAGCGACGATTGCAGCCATGCTGTTATGGGCGCGAGGGCTGTCTGGCGCAGTCATTTGGGGCAGGTGGTATGGGGCTAATAGTTAAAGCGAATTCTTGTCACAAATAACAATTTGGCTCATAATAAAAGCAGGATAACGGTGTGCCACGCCGTGAAGCGCATTCAGAAAAAAAATGTGAATAAGCAACGCAGTTGCTTCGACTAGCTGATAGCCCCAGAAACGCTGGAACATACTATGCAGTGTCAGTTGATGAGCCTTATGTTGGTAAGTTGTGCTTTGCCACTTCTGGCAAAAGCGTCAGCGGCAGAGTCTTATAATGACGTATCTTTTGCAGACACAGCCAAGGCCTTTTTAAAGCAAAATTGTATTAGTTGTCATGGTCCAGATAAACAAAAAGGGGATATTCGCTTTGATTCATTAGGCGGCGATTTTGTCCATGAAGGTACACGATGGACTATAATTGCTGAACAAATTCGTAATGGAGAAATGCCGCCGGAAAAAGAACCACAACCAAGCACGAAAGAAAAAAATGATCTGCTGTCGTGGATTAATCAACAATTAGCACGTAATCCGGCACGTAATCCCAGCTTGGGAAATCTTGTCCCGCATGAATTACTATTTAATCCTTCGTTTAATGGCGCGCAAAATATTGCCGTCCCACCACCACGTGTCTGGCGATTAAGTCCAGATGCTTATAGTGGGTGGGTGAGCGAGGTTGGTCGCGGCGATGTAAAAGGCATCGTACAGCCATTTTCAGAAAGTCCGGAACGGGGCATTAAAGATTTTGCGACGCTTGGTCGAGTAGATGAACCAACTACGGAAATACTATTACGCAACGCTGAAGCCATAGTTGAAAAACAAACAGGACATGAATTTGTCGATGGTGCTATTAAGGCAAAAAAAGATGCGGTCCGTGAATATATTGAAGTGATCGATCCGAAAAAGGAACTTTTGCCAGATAGTCTTGAAAAAATAATTCATAAACAGTTTTTATTAACCTCAGGGCGCAATGCTAATACGGGCGAGGTTGAACGCTTCGTATCACTATTTGAGCGCAGCGCTAGTCACGGTGACCGAACTGGCGCTATAAAAACCATGCTCACAGCAATACTTTTACGTTCAGATGTGATATTTCGTTATGAATTAGGTCAGGACGCAAATGGCAGTGCGTTTTTGACGCAACATGAAACAGCCGCCGCTATTAGTGCCGCGTTGATGTATAAACGAGAAAATAAAATATATGATGCAGCAAATGCTGGGAAACTCAATTCACGCGAATTAATAAAAGAGCATGTTCAACGTATTGTAAACGACGATAAAATAAAAAAACCACGTATCCTTGGTTTTTTCCGTGATTATTTTGAATATCATAATGCACCATCCGTATTTAAGGATCGACCAAAAGATCTTATGCACTTCCCCAGTCAGCACGTTGCAGATACGGATCGCTTAGTGCTCCATATTTTACAACAAGACCACGATGTATTTCGCCAACTGTTAATTACTCGTCTTGCATTTGTGAATGTGAAAACGCAAACGAACAAACAAACACGTCAGCAAGAACTAGTGCCTGCCGTACAGCGCAATGCGCATAATCATAAAGGTTTGGCTGGTTTAGAAACGATGTATGGATTGGAAGAATGGACTGCTCAACAACCCATTACACTGCCAGAGCGTACGCGCATGGGTGTGCTTATGCAGCCGAGCTGGTTAATTTCCTGGAGTGAAAACTTTAATAATGATATTGTTCGTCGCGGGCGCTTTATTCGCGAACGCTTATTAGGTGGTACCGTGCCTGATTTGCCAATTGGCGCGGTCGCGATGGTGCCAAATACGCTTGACCGCACACTGCGAGATCGCGTTAGTAGTGTAACCAGAGCGGAATCATGCTGGAAATGCCACCAACGGATGGACGACTTAGGTCTCCCTTTTGAGCAATTTGAACATTATGGCCGTCTGGTTAATGAAGAGCTGGTGTTGGATCAAGTCGCCACAGATAATAATGTCGATAAAAAAGAACAGCCATTAGTCGATGTTTTTAAAGGGGTTCCAGTCGTAACGACAGGGGTTATTGCTGGGACGGGAGATCCGTCGCTGGATGGACCAGTACGTGATGTCTACGACATGATTACTCGAATTGCGCAATCAGAGCGCGCACGCCAGGTTTTTATCCGCCATGTGTTTCGTTATTTTG
>JAHEDF010000223.1 GCA_024641365.1 Planctomycetota bacterium
TGGTGGGTAAATCGCGCACATGTCCGAATGAAGCAGCAACGCGATAGTCTTTCCCAAGAAACTCACGAATCTTGCGCGTTTTATTTGGCGACTCGACAATTATCAGCTTCATCGTGGGCATCATGATGGTTATTCATGCCGCACCACAACACCCGGTATACCAGTATGCCTGATTACTGTGCGGAACTCACGCGCTAGCATGTTATTACAATTAGGCAGAACCAGGAATCGGATCAAGGTTGCCCATGCGACCCTCTTGGAAATCAACAACCGCTTGTTCGATTTCCTGCATGGTATTCATGACGAATGGTCCATATCCTATAATCGGTTCGTTTATGGGTTCACCACCTAAAAATAAGAAATGAGTGTTTTCTTGCGCTAGCACAGAAAAGCGATCATCGTTTTTATCAAGAATACCGACTTGGTTATTGTTAAGTAATTTTTCACCAATAGTGAGTTGTCCAGATAATACCACAACCGTTGCTGTGTGGCCAGCAGGTACAATAAATTCGTGCTGAGCTTGTGCGTTTAGGTGTACATCCCATAAATTAATTGATGTAAAGGTTTTTGCCGGACCAACCTGTCCATTATAATTTCCGGCAATGACACGTACGAGACCACTGTCATTTGGTAATTTGACTTTTGGTATAGTGGCATCAGTAAATCCTTGATAACGGGGTGGCGACATTTTATCTTTAGACGGCAAATTAACCCACAGTTGTACCATGTGAAAAAGCCCACCAGATTTACTAAAATCCGGACTGTGAAATTCATCATGTACTAAACCGCTGGCTGCGGTCATCCATTGCACATCACCTGGTTTAATACGGCCTCCACCACCCGAAGAATCACGATGATCCACTTCACCAGCAAAAACAATGGTCACCGTTTCAAAACCACGATGCGGATGTTCACCAACGCCACGGCGTTTATTGGTTGGGGTAAATTCATGAGGGCCGGCGTGGTCCAATAATAAAAAAGGAGATAATGCTGACCCAGCATCTTGATAGGTGAATAAACTTTGCACCGGAAACCCATCGCCAACCCAATGGCTACCATGTGCTTGACGTGTAGAAAGAATTTGTTTCATGACCACCTGACCGTGTGATTTTTATGTTAATATTCGACACGCATATCTTATCACATTAGAGCATGAAATACTAGATAGTGAGTGAAAGTTTCCACAACATAGCTATCATGAATTAACCATTAATCATCGCCAAAGACACGCTTGCGTAATAGCCGCATATCTATCGGTATTAATATCAGTAATAATAAAAGGCTCAGTCCTGTGGCTGCCGCTAAATGCCACGTAATGGCACCATCAATGAGTAAACAACGAAGTCCCTCTGCTAAATGATGTAAGGGATTGACTTGGGTAATATGCGTAAGCACTGGAATTTCTGGTAGCGGAAAATACGTGCTGCTAATAAAGCCAATTGGCATAATTACTAAAAAAAATGGTAATCCCATATGATCCATACTTGGTAAAGTGGCGGTAAATAATAAACCAAGAGAGGCAAATGCTAAGGCGGAAATAAATAATAATGGGATAGCAATCAGTAGACCGAACCAATGAAAATCGAGCCATCCAGTTAGGCCAAATCCAATTAAAACAAAACACACCATAACGGCATAAGCGGTGGCCATGGCCGCTGCCCACAGTGCTTCTCCCCACACCACATGTTCTAATTGTACCTGTGTGGTTAATTGCCCTTCCCATGATTTTTGAAAATGCATGCGCACATAGGCAGAAAATAGCGACTGAAAAAATGCGGTCATGAAAGCGGTGTAGGCTAAAATACCTGGTGCTAAATAAGTGAGATAGTCGACTTTGTGTCCATGCCACGTTAATGCGCTCATTTGCGTGCCGAGGCCAACACCGAATGCTAATAATAAAATTAACGGTTCACAAACCGGCGGTAATAATGCCGTATGCCACTTACGCACATGGACACGAATATGTCGTCCCAAAACGGCGTGACTTTGCCAAGCGAATACCGGTGTATAAACGTTCATGCACTTCGCTCCTCTGCCAATGCCATAAATAAATCATCTAAAGTTGGTATACGAACTTCGTAGCGTAAATCAGGAAATGCGGCGACAAATGCAGCCAACCCCTGACTATCAAGCGGAATATGCATGGTCGATAAAACCGTCGCTGATTTTGTACGACGGTCGCGTAGCCATGCACTAATGTGAGCAGCTTCGGGAATTCCGCCTTGAATCACAACAATATGTTCACCAACGACATCACCCAATACAGAGCGAGCCGCACCAGATGCGCGAACTTTGCCTTCTTGTAAGACAATTAATCGATCTGATAAGCGTTCGGCTTCATCCATATAATGGGTGGTTAATATGACACCCATACCGCTCGCGCGTAATCCAGCAATTAATTCCCATACCGCTATGCGTGCTTGTGGGTCTAATCCAGTCGTTGGCTCATCTAAAAAAACGACTTTTGGGCGATGTAATACCGCGCGCGCAATCATCAGTCGTCGCTTGTAACCACCAGACAACATTTCTGGATAATGATGAGCATAAGGTGTTAAACCAAAACGCTCCAACAAAGCTTCGATGTGTGGTTTTAATTCAGGTATTCGTGGACGATAATAACGTCCGGTTTGTTCTAAATTACCACGTACTGTAAAGTCAGCATCAAAAGTATCGTCTTGTGTGCACACACCGAGTGCACTGCGTGCAGCATCAGGTGCAGAAAATAAATCGTGGCCAGCAATATGAATGGAACCAGCATCTGGACGCAAAAAACCGTAACACATGCGAAGGCTAGTTGTTTTACCGGCGCCATTTGGCCCGAGCAGACCTAAGACTTCGCCAGAGCCGCAGGTCAAATCGACGCCATCAACAACGCGTTTTCCGCCGAGTGATTTTACTAAACCGCGAGCTTCTAATAATAATTGGGTATTCATCGTGCGTAATTACATGCTGGAGCGATATTGTTGAAGGGGTCAGTCTTAATTCGTGCGGGAGGATGTGGCGAGCAAGGCTCATACAACTAATCACATGGGAGTCACGAGCTTTAGCCTTGGAGGCAACACACGTTACTCGGAGAGAGGAAATGAATACATAGCGCTAGGCAAAAGTAGCGAGCAACCCGCGTAGAGAAATATCGCGTAAACAAGCGTAATTTTTAGCATAATACATGGCAAACGTAAACATATCGAAACTGCCAATGAGATTCATCAAGACCGTCACTTCTTGGTTGCACAGTGCGCTCATGCAGACATTATAGCCCGCGCTTTAGGAGAGGCACAATGTTATGTCGCGTTATTTTTTTATGGACCTTCTTTATTGGCTTTGCGCTAACCGAAGACATTGAAGAGATTAAGTTAAAAGATGGCCGCGTGTTTATTGGCATCTATAATAAAAGTGAAGGGCTTATAATACTGAGCGGCCCAATAAAAGGAGGTGTACGTGTAAAAGAAGAAGATATAGCGGAAAGAAATCCTATTAATAAGGAAGTCACAGAACCAAAGGAAGACGTAGCAGATAAAAAGGAAGCAGGTAATAAAGAAGAAGATAAAAAGGAAGAGCCGCAGAAAAAAGTCGTAGTAACACAGCCGGACCAAAATGCCAAACTAATCGACAAACAGAAAAAATTGCTCGCTAAAAAAGAGTCAGATTTAAAATTGGTCGAAGGTAAAATTGATAAAACGAAAATAAATATATATAGATTCCGTCAACAATTTGCCTTGAGGTCCAGATCTGAGGGGAGATATTATAATCCTGAAGTGCCAGAAAGCTTATTTCTGGAAGAGCGTCCAATAGAATTGCCTAAATCGAGAGTTAACAATAGTGGCGTACGAGGATTGATTGTAGAGTGCAAAAAATTAATGGCTGAGCATGAAGAATTGAAAAAGGATATTGAAAATGGCACCAAGACATTGGCGGAATTAGAGGCGGCCGCAGCAAAAAATGATGTAACGCCATAGCGTTTCAAATTTATTACTTTAATATTTCATGAATGGTTGGGGTACAGGGATTCGAACCCCGACAGGCAGAGTCAGAGTCTGCAGTCCTACCGTTAGACGATACCCCATTATCAATGATTCTGATGCGCATATTGGACCAGCGCGTAAGGGGTCAAGGGTTGTCAGTTGCAGGTGCTGCATCGGGGCGAGTGCCTGCCCGAAACTGCCAATATTCAGCCTCTTTTGTATCATTTTGGCGTTGCGCAAGTTCGGCTAAGCGTAAGGCGGTGCTCCGTGATGGGTTGAGTTCGTAGGCGCGTAAAAATGATCGGCGCGCATCAACTAAACGATTATCAACCACGGCTAATTCGCCTAGCCGCTCATGAGCCCAACTGGCATGCGGCACTTGGTCTAAATAGCGACCAAGTAATTGCTCTTCCAATTTTTCATCCTTTTTTTGTGCCGCCAAACGTGCGCGTATACGGATGCTGGGAATGTGTTTTGGGTCGCGTTTTAATGCTTCATCTAATAAAATGATGGCACGATCCAGATCCCCGCGCATGGCAGCGATGGTACCTGTGCCGTAGGGTCCCCATGGCAATTTTGGTGCTAAACGATCTAAATCATTTAATACGCTTTCAGCACCTGAAAATCTTTTTAAACGAATATAAGTTTGTGCCAATAACATCCGTGGTTCAATCCAATAACTGCTTGATTCAAGGGCTTTATTACACCAGGGAATGACTTCTTCTAATTCACCACGTTGGTAATGTAATTGTCCACGCAATAAATAAGCCTGGGGATGTTGGCAACCGCGTGCTAATAATGCATCTAATTTTGTGCGTGCTTGATCATATAAACCATCGTCCATTAATTGTTGTATACGATCCATGTCATTTGCTTCGGCTAACGAAGCGGCAGATGGTCGTCTGACATCTTCACCAAAAGCTACCCAGCGAGCGTTTTCATCATCGTGCTTAGCGGCACCTCGCATATGTTGTGATTGTGGTGGATTGTAAACATCATCGATAGGGATTTCGTTAGGGAAATCGTGAGGATCTCTTGCGCAACTTGAAAATATAAAACCGAAACAACTGCAGGCTAGCAGAAACAAGAAGATGCGCATCACGAATTTACTCCTGTTACAGATATGGCTCCAATTGCCTGTCCAAATCCAGCCGCTTTAGCGTGAACTTCATCCCATTCTGCTGTGGCTTCTGAATCCCACACGATGCCACCGCCTGCGTGAAATGTGAGATCGTCACCTTGTAAACTCGCTGTGCGTATGGCAACTGCTAAATCAGCATTAGTTTGCCCGATCCAACCAAACGCGCCACAATAGGCACCACGCGGACCGCCTTCTAGTTCTGCGAGAATCTGCATGGCACGCAGTTTTGGAGCACCAGTTATAGAGCCAGCAGGAAATGCTGCCGTTACTACATCAGAAAAATATTTGTCCTTTTGTAATTGTGCCTCGATGCGTGCTGCACGATGATGAACATAAGTCAGGTCAATAAAATGACCACGATCTGCGACAGATACCGAACCAGGTTGTGCAACATGACCCAAATCATTGCGCACCAAATCAACAATCATCGCTAATTCAGCCGCATCTTTACTTGCGCTAGCTAAAGCGCGCCGCGTAGCATCCTCCTGTCCTGCTATGCGGCGTCGTGTTCCTTTTATTGGTACACTGACCACTTTGTCAGCACGTTGGCAAACAAAACATTCGGGGCTATGACTAATGACACTTGGTCGATGCGGTGAACGAAAAAATCCAGCGAATGGCGCCGGACTGCTTTTTAATAGTTGATGAAATAATGACACATCATTAGCGGCATGAGCCTGAAGCTTTGCCGAAAAAGGAACCGCTAAATTGGCTTGGTAACAATCACCTTGTGCAATCCAGTCACGAATTCGCTGCACATGAAATGCATGTTGCTCGGCGGTCCACAATGGTGCTAAGTCCCTTGTAAAAGTGAGGGAGGGCAAAGGCTTATTTGTTGATTGAATACGTTTTAAGGATGATTGCGCTAATGCTTCGGAAGGAGCAGTAACCTTAAAAGCCTCAGTTTGATTTGGCGATTCAAAATTCCATTGTGCCATAAATCGTGGTTGTAATAAACGCGCAGCAGTGTGCGGCCACTCATAATCTAATTGGGCGAAAATAGAGTTGGCAGGGGGTAATCCCCAGGTTTTCCCCCACGAATCTTCTATTAATGACTGTCTGTTAGTAGTTTTTGGTAGCGTATTATCTTTCAGGACCGACATGAACGGGTCGTCATCCCAAGCAATTGTTATGTTTTTATCGCCAAACAAACAGACTATAACAGGAGCATCAGCCACAGCGGCCAACGTTGATAATGGCGTTTGCGGTGATTCACAGTGTAGCTGAAATGATGTGTTCATGCGACGGTGGTACGCAATGATAAATCCAATGCGGTTACAGAATGTGTTAAGGCACCAGTGGAAATGCGTTCAACACCGGTCTCAGCAACGGCACGAATGGTCGTTAGCGTAATGCCGCCGGATGCCTCTAAAGATACAGGTCGCTTACCAACTTCGCGGTCACGAATTGCAACGGCATCTTTTAGTAAACTGGGTGGCATATTATCCAACAAAACAATATCGGATCCAGCTTTTATCACCGGCA
>JAHEDF010000224.1 GCA_024641365.1 Planctomycetota bacterium
CTACCTGCTATGTTATGCATATTTTTTGGCATGATATTACCAACCAGACGGAGGCGCCACGTATGACGACGAATTGCCTCAGACTTAAACGCATTACAATTATTTTATCTTTACTCTGTTGTAGTTATTTGTCGCAAGCGACTGCAGCTGATCCGTGGTCTTCACTGGTTGCCATTAACATGGATGACAAATCAGCCGCCAAAGAAAAATTGGAAGCCTTATTATTAGAGTACCCAGGCTTTTACCCCGCGCATTTTAATTTAGGTACGGTATTAATGGACAGTGATCGCGATCAGGCGACCACTCATTTAGAAACAGCGACCGCAAGTCCATCGCCTGAATTACAACACGATGCGTGGTATAATTTATCATTAGCACGCTTTGAACAAGGTCGCCTGGAAGACGCCCTTGCTGCGGCAGCAAAAGCTGTGGCATTACAACCTGATAATAAAAATACTCTTGCACTACGTGATGAACTACGACGCGTGGCATTAATTCGCGCTAATGAAGCGCGATTAAAAGCGGAAGCAGAAGCAAAAAAATTAAAACTCACCTCAACGACGTTGCCTGATGGCCACGTTGGCGAAGCCTATAATCAGCAATTTACGGCACGTGGCGGTGCTGGGCAATATCGTTTTGCTTTGGGCACTCCCCCAGCTGCGCCCACGGCTGGTGGCTCTACGCCAACAACCCCACCAACACCGCCCCCTGCAATTGCATTACCGCCGGGCATGACCTTGGAATTTGATGGTCGCTTACACGGAACGCCGCAAGCACCCGGACGCCATGAAATACCCATTGTCGTAAATGATAAAGCCGATGCAAATGTGTACGGCACGGTGACGTGGATAATTCAACCAGCACCCGCAATTACCACTACCACATTACCGGAAGCAATTGTTGGCTCGCCATATGAGGCCACCATTGAATCGGTTGGTTTACAGCAACCAAATTGGACAGTCACTGGGTTACTCCCTGGATTAAGCGCCGCTAGAATACCAGGACCAAAATTACAAATTAGTGGTATACCAACGGCATCAGGAACCGTGACCCTACAAATTCGCGCAGACGATGGTGAACGTTATGCCACCAGCACAATTCCGCTCACTGCTAGCGATACGTTCGCTCCGGATATTGCCGTTTTGCCCTCGGCAACGGCATGGGCTGCTTATGAACACACCGTTGGTGTGCGTGGAAAACCGCAAACGTATACGTGGTCATCACCTGGTGCTGGTGGGTTAACTATCGATAAAAACGGACTCGTACATGGAACGCCGCAACAAGCAGGAAATGTCGAATTGCCTGTCATAATTTCAGCAGCTGATGGTCGCACCCGTAATCATATTATTACCATTCCTGTTAATCCTCCACCTGTCATTGATGAAACCACGCCTATTTCGCTGCATGTTGGTGAGCCTGCTAACCGGCCACTAAAAGTAACCGGTGGAACGCCGCCGTATGTCTGGTCAGTAGCACAAGGTGCTTTGCCACTTGGACTACGTTTAGATCCTGATGGAACTGTACGTGGAGCGGCAAGTGAAGTGACTGAAGTACAAGTTGGCATTGCATTAGAAGATAAATGGCACGCACGCACAAAAAGCGACGTTACTTTCTCTATTACGGAGCGCCCTAAGGACGACCAACAGCAAGATCAGCAACAGCAGGACAAACAACAAGACCAACAAAAGAATCAACAGGATCAGCAACCGCAGAATCAACAACAAGCTGGTAATGAAAATTCACAACAAAAACAAAATCAGCAACAGGACCAAAAACAAAATCAGCAACAGCAAAATCAGCAACAGCAAACGCAATCAGATCAACAGCAAAAAAACACGAACCCCGACCAACAAGGTGATGAACAAAAAAATAATCAAACCGCCGACCAACAGGCACAACAAGCGCAACAAGCAGAAGAACAAGCCGCACAACGAGCACAGATACTTAACCAAGCAGCTGCTGATCGTTGGTTAGATAGTTTACCCAAAGAAGACCGTGATGTATTGCGCTATCAATTGCTCGATGGTGGTCAGCTGAAACCACGTAAAGACGGTAAAACTTGGTAATGACTAGATGATGATGGCAATGCGAACGAGATTATCCTTTCTATTTTTTGTCATCGTGCTGCAGTGCTTTTTAGTACCGCGTCTGCATGCTGTTGATGTTAAATTAGAAATGCCAAATCCGGTCATTAGTGGCGTGGTCATGACCGCTGATTTGGTGGTCAGCGATTATGAGAATCGTGTTCGCAATATTAATTTACCCAAATCGGAAAATTTGACCTGGGAAACACGACGCGGCAGCTCAACGCAGATGTCGATTATTAATGGTAAACGTAATCAGAGCGAAACCTACACGATTATTTTTCGTGTCGATGGCCAAAAGCCAGTTAACATTCCAGCCGTCACCGTGCGCTTTGCTGATGGTAGCGAAATAAGCACCAAACCATTAACCATCACGCCTGAACTACCCAATGAAAATTTAAAAGATGAAGCCTACGCTGAAGCGCAATTTGACCCGCCGGTTATTGTGCCCGGTGAACCAACGACTCTTATTTATCGCTTATATTTACGCCAAGACCGTAAACGCGCTATAAAAACGCCCTCATTAACACCCCCGGGGAATTTATTATCGCTGGGAGAGCGTTCAGAATCCAGCAACACGACTATTGATGGCGAAGGCACTGACTGGTCGGTGCAAACTTGGCGCTGGCCATTAACCGCATCACAAGCAGGCACATTTCAAGCAGTTGGTCAACAAGAGTGGTATCGCTGCCGCGAAGATTTATTTCGCCAATTAGTTGCTGAATCGAAACATCAGGTTGCCATTAAGCCGGCAATTTTAACCGTCACTGCGTTACCGGAACAAGGTCGTCCAAATGATTTTTCGGGTTTAATTGGTCCATTAACAGCTAGTGCAAAAATTGATCGCTCACGCATCGCAACTGGTGAAGGTACCACGTTAACCATTTCACTGCATGGTCATCAAGTTGGCTTAGCACGGCGTCCATCGGTTGATTTACCATCATCTGTACAAGCATACCCCAAAGATGACACCGTCACTGACGAAGTGCGCTCATTTACCTGGGACGTGGTGCCGAGTTCAGCTGGAAGCGTTACGATACCAGCAATTTCATTTCCTTATTTCGATCCCTCGACAAAAAATTATCGCCGCACTATCACTGAACCAATTACCATTGAAGTTATTCCTGGACGACAACGTGCGTTAGTCGTCAGTGGTGCCATTGATTCTGAAAAACCACAAGCACTCACAAATGTTATTCCGTTACCTCCGCCATTACGTGGTTCCGCATCAGTAAGCCCACAAAAAAGTCTATGGTATTTCTGCCTCTTTATAGCGTTCGGCGTCGGCATGAGTGTCGGAATTGTCCAACGCTGGCGGGCTCGCCCAAAACGAGGCCCGCATCGTGGACGCGCTTTAAAGACAGCCATTAATAATGGAAAGATAGATGCTATAGCAGAGGCTTTATTCGCATTGCGTCCCCACCTATCTGCTGATCAACGGAAAATTGCAGATACGCTCGAAAAAGCCATTGATACTGCGCGATTTGGCGGTGGTGATGTAGGTGATATTGCCAGTATTGCAGCACCATTATTTGAGGTGCCATAATGCGACGTATTGCTGTGCTCATTTTAATAACTGTCTTTTTATCATTATCTCAATTTGTTAATGCCGTAGAAGATCCTTACGCCGCCTGGGGACATGGGCGTCCACAAGATGCGATTACCCCATTACATGAGCAGGCTGAACAATCAAAACGTTGGGACGCGTGGCTTGATCTTGGATTAGCGGCTGCTGCCGCAAAACGGCATGGCGATGCTGTTGCGTGGATTGTGCAAGCACATCAATTAGCACCGCATCGCGATGAGCCACGCCAAGCATTACAGGCATTATCGGTGACTATTCCTCCGGGTTGGTTGGATCGACTCGGCCCCCTCGCATTACCTGGAACTGGCTGGCTGGGAATTATTTTGCTCAGTGGTGGCGCATTAGCATTGGGATATGGTTTATTTGGCACCAAACATCGTAAATGGACACTCATTATTAGTGCTGGACTCTTTGTTACCGCGTTGCCTGGAAGACTTGCCTGTGACCACGATCAAACGCGTGGACTGACGTGTGCGGTTAAAGACACCTTGCTCTATGACAGTACTGGCACACCAGTACGCGAAGTTCCGGCTGGCACAGTACTGCAACAAGATCAGTCCACCGTGTGGGCGGAACGTATATTAATAACTTTGCCTGATGGCCAACGCGGTTTTATCCCGGTTGTCGATACCATCGCCACACCATAATTGTTGTTGTGACCTCACCATTTAAATTGAGCATGGTTTCACATGCCCACGACCCTACCAACTGTTGAAGTCGAAAACGTCACGCGCCTCGCACCGCGTTGGAATGTGGTTTTGCTTAATGATGATGATCACACCTATGAATATGTCATTGGGATGTTAATGGAATTATTTGGGCATTCTATTGAGACGGCGTACAACATGGCGTGCGAGGTTGATGCCAATGATCGCGTTATTGTTGACACCACCACACGAGAACGTGCTGAACTCAAACAAGAACAAATTCATAGTTTTGGCGCTGATTGGCGCTTGCCACGCTCTGCGGGCTCTATGTCTGCGGTTATCGAACCAGTCGAATAAAAGCGGTACTAATGAGAAATTCTATAAACAGCAATATAACCGCAGAGGGCGCAGAGAACGCAGAGATAGATGTTTATCCTTTTGCCTGTTCAGCTCATGAAACTGATGATACTGCGATTTGAGATACCTGCCTATTCCCCAATTAATAATCTCTGCGTCCACTGAACCAATGCTATTCGGCTAATAATCGCGTTTCCCCCTGGAAAATACGTTTAATCGAAGACAGATTAACCGCAGATGGCGCAGAGGGAATTTATAAAAAAAAGATCTTAGCTCATTCCATTACCTTTAAATGCCAATAAATGGTAATTTTTATTGTAGATTTTTTAAAAAACCATCTCTGCGCCCTCTGCGCCCTCTGCGGTAAATTGCCTTTTTGTGAATTTTCAATTTTTCAGTAAATGCCGATTTAAACGAGGTTATTAGCCGAATAGCATTGTCCATGCGCCCTCTGCGGTAAATCTGTATGCAAATAACTATATTTTCTAGAGTAAAACGTAATCTTGAGCCATTAACCTGGTTTTGAAGGATCTAAAAGTAACCGTCACTTGCTCCACTGATGAACTGCTAACACTACAGCCCATGGCTAGCACCACACTTACTTTTTCGTCCGCTGCAGAGCATCGTGCCTGGCTTGCCACACAAGCGGCATTACCGGCCGGATTTCGCGTTGGCACCACACGTTTTTCATTCACGCCTATTGAAGTCAGTAAGCCAGCTAAAATGACCATGACGGTGATCGCCCTTGATCAACCGACGTCCGCATTTGCTGCTGTATTTACCCAAAATGCATTTCCCGGCGCGCCAATTAAAATTGGCCGAAAACGCATACATGAAGCAACGCTCGGTGCTATAATTATTAATAATAAAATTAGTAATGTCTGCGCTCCCAACGGTGAAGCGACTAGCGAGCGTTTGTGCGCAGCGACAGCTCAAGCACTTAATTTAAAACCGGAACAAATCCTACCCTCATCGACTGGCGTAATTGGTTGGCAGTTGCCAGTTGATCATATGTTACCTGCCATACCGGACGTGGTAAAAGAATTACAATCATCATCAATATTGCCCGCAGCGGAAGGCATCGTCACCACCGATTTATATCCAAAAATTCGTCGCGCCTCCGTCGGAGCCGGTAGCATTGTCGGTATCGCCAAAGGTGCTGGCATGATTGAGCCGAATTTAGCAACGATGTTGGTTTATATTCTTACTGATCTCGCAGTGCCACGTGACGCATTGCGTAGTGCTTTATATAATGCGTTACCAAATAGTTTTAATAGCATGTCGGTTGATAGCGATACCAGTACCTCTGATACCGTTGCACTATTATCATCTGGGAAAATTCCGTGTCCCGACTTAGAAGCGTTTCAACAAGCATTAAATACTGTCTGCAAAGATTTAGCTGAAGACATCGCGCGTAACGGCGAAGGTGTTCACCACGTTATGCGGGTACAGGTAAACGGTGCGCCTACCGCAGAGTTGGCTAGAAGCGTTGGTAAATCTATCGTCAATTCTCCGCTCTTTCAGTGCGCCGTATGCGGGAACGACCCGAATGTTGGACGATTAGTGTGCGCCATTGGTAAACATATTGGCGTTGTCGCTCCGGGAACAGATTTATCAAAATCACATATGACCATGGGCGGGCATACAATTTTTTCCAATGGTGTCTTTTCTTTATCACCAGCAATAGAACAAGAATTAATAACGCATTTAAAGAATGCGGAAATGTATAGCTCAGTTGTACCTGAGGATGGGCTGACCTTCGCACCACCTATAAACTACCCACCCCATGAACGTGCCGTGGAAATTACCATTGATCTCGGCATCGGCTCAGCATCAGCTACCGTTATTGGTACAGATCGCAGTCATGAATATATTAGTGAGAACGCAGATTACCGTAGTTAA
>JAHEDF010000225.1 GCA_024641365.1 Planctomycetota bacterium
CAAAAAAATCATCCCTGTGCGATTGTTGTGCCACAATGTCCGCCAGACGATCAATGGGTGCGCACGACTTATGATCGTCATCGCCATGAACGACCAGCACAGAGTGGGCGTACGATGTCTTTGCTTACCGCACTAATGCGCGAAATAGCGCAAAATCCGCGCATTGATAATCAGCGCGTCTATTGCATTGGTAATTCGATGGGCGGATACGGCACGTGGGATGTGGTGACGCGTGAACCACGATTAATAGCTGCAGCAATCCCAATTTGTGGAGGAGCTGATTTAACCGCGGCTAAAGAAATTGCACATATCCCACTGTGGATATTTCATGGTGCTCACGATCATATTGTTGCTGTTGATCATGCCCGACGAATGGAAGCTGCATTAAAAGAGCAAGGCGGCACGCCACGCTTAACTGAATTTCCAGACGGCGGGCACAATATTTTTAAACAAGTATACGTGACCGAAGGACTAGCAGAGTGGTTATTTGCTCAGCGCCTAGCCACAAAATAACACAGAAAAAATGGGAATTAATTATCCGCGTAATTTTAAACCATCCATGGTACCCGTACTGCTGGCAAATGATTCGTCGTTTATCCCCATGCGATGCAACATACTCAGGTAGAGGTTCGGTAGCGGGTAATTATTTTTCTGATTAAAAGCCAAATGTTGCCCGTGTTCAAATCCACCACCGGCAAGAATAACCGGCATATTACGGCAGTCATGGGACGAAGCGTTACCAAGATTTGAAGTTAATAACACCATCGTATTGTCCAATAGTGTGGAATTTCCTTCTCGCGTGTCTTTTAATATATCTAGGAAACGAGCAAAATCTTTCATTTGCGCATCTTGGATTAAAGCTAATTGCGCAATATTTTCTGGTTTTTGGCCATGGTGGCTGAGCTGGTGATAGGCTTGTTCCACGCCGTCCACTGATTTTGCGTTTCCAGACCCGTTAACATGGACTGTAATAAAACGTGTCGAATCGGTGGTAAGGGCTAAAGCAACAATATCTAAAAATAATCGCTGCAGGGTGACGACATCTTTTTCGCCGGTTAAGGGTGCGGGTTCATCAACTTTTGGTTTTGCTGTTTTAACCCAGGCCTGATCAGCAGCCAGGCGTTTTTCTAATTCATTTACCCCTGTAAAATAATTATCTAACACCTGTTTGTCGGCGCTACTAACACGTTGTTGCATACGTTTTGCTTCGCCTTGCACTACATCCATGATGCTGCGGCCTTGCTGTAAATACGCGACTTGGTTTTGTTGCTCTTGCGCCGAACTGTTGACAAACAACTGTCGAAATAATTTTTTCGCATCATTTTCCGCAGGAATCATCGAACCATTTGCCGTATAGGACGGGCTCGAATTACCCGTTAGATTAAGCACTAAGGATGGGAAACGAGTATCAGTGCCAAGCTTGCTGGCCATATATTGATCAAGCGAAATCGTATTCAGCGAACTGCCAGCTTGGACTTTTTTACCAGTAAGAATACTTGCTTCTGCTTGATGACCATTGCTAACACCTGGATGTGAGGTTCCAGATATTACGGTAAAATCATCACGTAAATGTTTGAGATGTGCGAGATATCGAGATGGGGTATATTTTTTCCCTGGTTCTTTGGGATTTAGAAATGGACCATGTAAACCCAGTGCGTAACTCAGCGCAAATAAGCGCCGTGGAGCGGCCCCATTGCGTTGTTGTGGTGTCGCTGCAGATAATGTTTCCAACCACGGCAAGGCTAATAACAATCCACCAGCTTTTAGAAGTGATCGGCGATAGAGCGGATTAATAGACGTCATAACAGTATGTCCTTATTTATTCATGAAAATTGGATTGGTAACTAATTCAAGAATCAATGAACGTAATCCGAAATTGGGAGCGCACTGGTCTAGCATATGATCAATTTGTTTACGATCCGCATAAGAGATAGTGGCGCCAGTTGCATAGGTTGTGAGATGTTCAAGAAAGGTGCGGGCTATGGTACGTTGATCTTTTTCCAATAAGGCGCGGAATTGATTTATGTTAGTAAAAGAACGGCCATCGTGCATGGTGGCACTCGCATCTATAGGCAATTTAGATTTTTTATTTTCTGTTTGGTAGGCGGTTCGGTATTCGCCAATGACATCAAAGGTTTCTAAAGCGAATCCTGGCGGATCAATTTTACTATGGCAGGTGGCACAACTCGTTTCTTCACGATGCTTTTCTAATATGTCACGAATTGTTTTTGCGCCGCGCGTATCAGGTTCAATGGCGGGTACATTATCTGGTGGCAATGGCACATGCACTCCCATCAACCGCTCAAGCATCCATACGCCACGAATGACGGGTGACGTGGAGGTGCCATTAGCGGTAACTTTTAAAATGGCAGCCTGCGTCATTAATCCGCCGCGGGGAGAATTTTTAGGATATTGAATAACACGGGCGTGTGGTTTCCCACTCCAAGGAATATTATACAAAGTTGCCAATCGACTATCGATAATCGTATAGTCAGCGGCGATTAAATCTTTAGCTGGTTTATTATTAGCTATGAGATGGCGAACAAAGTCGCGCGTTTCATCCATCATCGCATATTTTAAAGCATCATCGTATGTCGGAGCAATTTTATCATCGGGCGTCGTTGCATCAATTTGCGTCAGCATCATCCACTGATCGACAAAATGGTCGATGGCAGCATTGAATGCTGGTGTTGCCAGTAAACGTTCTGCATGAGCACGAATGTGTGCGGGAGTTTGTAATTGATTGCGCTCGGCAGCTTCGAGTAGTTTATTGTCAGCTGGTTGTGCTGTGAGAAAATAACTCAGGCGATTCGCCATCGCATAAGCATCAAGCGATCCTGGCTTTTCCTCAAAATAAAGAAAACGCGGCGATACCAGTATAGTGCGATAACCAGTTAGGAGAGCATCGGTAAATGATTTATTTTTTTGATATTCAGCTTTTGCCAACTGTATGTAGGGCGCGCAATCACTAGTGGTAACCGGGCGTCGAAATGCACGGGAAGCAAATGTGGTAATGAGCGGGGCCAAATCTTTGTCCGTCACTGAATCAGGAACTGACATAGTGATAACAGCACTTGGTTTTACTTTCGCATATTTATCACCGGAATTATTTTTAACACGTTGCACGTCAAACTGAATTGGAATATCACCGAATAAAATTTGCTTGACTGCATTTGCTGATTGTCCCTTGCTAATGCGTTCAATGGTTAGATCGCGGTAAGCAATGCTAGGAATTTTGAGGGCATTATCGTCACTCCAGGGGCCTCGCGTTATTCCTTTGTAATTGGCATCCTGCATTTTTATTTCTAAAATATGACGACCTTGAATCCATGCCTCGAAACTTACTTTTTCCATTTTATTGGTAGCGGGAAATCGCCCAATAAAGTATTGCGCTGGTGAGCTAGAATAACAAACACCGCTGCGAATTACTCCCCACAGATGGTCAGTCTCTTTTGGTATATTATTACCCTGAACGAGCATGGAGACGCGATACCAACCAGATTCCGGTACATCTGTCTCGGTTACTCGTCCGTAAAAATTACCAATTAAATTACCCGCAATGACATCTTTATCTTTAAAGGCAATAGGCCCACGATCATTAGCGCTAATTGCTTTCCGTGCTAAATCTTTTTGTGAATAGGTACGTTTAAATGGTTTGATGCTATCGGCTGCAACTGCGACAGCTTGTTGTAAACCGAGATCCGCAGCGGCGAGAAATTGTGACAAATGATATTGTGACATGGCCTGATACTGGGTGACCGTATCATAACTATTTATTTTTAAATCATCAGGAAGGTCGTCGGTAAGTGGAATATCTATGCCAAGTAATTGCTCCATGGTACGCTGATATTCAAAACGACTAATATGTCTGGTCGCTACACGCCCAAGCGTTTTTTGATTCGCGGTATCATAAGCCATTAAACCTGAATGTAGGGCAACACGAAAAGATTGTGATTGATCAAGAGCGAGGCGAGGGGAGCCGTCCTTTTTCTTTGGAGGCATTTCACCTGCTTCAACGCGATCAAAAATATGGATCCACGTTTTTAAGTCTGATGACGAGGTCGGTGGAAATGATAACGATGAGAGGTCTAATTTCCCTTTCGGGTCATCATTATCATGACAATCCAAACAGTGTGCTTTTAAAAATGCAGCTGGAGCGGTTTCACTGGCCTGCGCAGACATACAGATGCCCATGGCTACGACAAATATGGCCTGTGAAAGAAAATGGCGCATTATTTTTTCTTTTCTTTTTCAGTAGTCGGTTTGGGTTCTTTAATTCTTACCGGTTCAAATACAGGGAAAGTTGCTCGTCGTTCAATCCAACGTGGCTGTTCTTCATCAGCGATGCTCCAGATGGATAGGTTATCAATTTCGATGGTTCCACCACGTGCACCTGCAAAACCAATCCCGGGACTGCCAGAGGCTTGTGGTAATGCATAAGTGGCATGTTTCGCATACAGGATGGGACCATTAGCAAATTGTATCACAGCTTCCTCACCTTTTGCCTCTACCATGACATGGTACCATGAACCATCAACGAGTTTGTAATCCAAGTTTGCAGCGACGCGGAGCGTATCGTGTTCCGCTAACAAATCGGTTCCGTCAGGTAAAATGCGGACTCGGGTGACATGATGTCCATATTCCATAAATGGCGAAATAGTCGTTGCGGTGCCGCCCATATAGCGAATGGAATAGGTAGCCATAAATTGTTTTGGGGTGGTCGGAAATCCGATGCGCGGTTCTAAACCTTTGTGATCAGGTTTTGATGCTTGGTACTCAGGAGTAGATGGCTGTCCAAATAATACGCCATCTTTTATTTCCCAGCGAGTTCCTTGCTGCGCTTTATAGATTGATTTATCGAGTGGTCCGCCAACAGAGAAGTCATTGGTAATCACACATGATTTTGGCACACTCATCATTGGTGAGAGGCCATGAAAATTTTCTAGTGCCATCATAGGAGTGGCGGCACCAACCAAAAGAAATAATGCCATAAACGGACGAGACGTTTGGCGGACCATTATCATCATGGGTTGGCATCCCTCGTGTGCGTTTTGTGATGAGAATGTAAGCACATTTTTATGAGCCTATACGTATGCAGTTTACTGTACCGTTTCGTGGTAAAAGTCTAAGATTCTGTTGGATTTCTAGACAATATCACCAATGTAATTTCACTGATGTCGATTAATTGAATCTTACCAGTTTACACAGCCCTTTATGGCTAGGAGCTGCATGGGGTTGCATCGCGGCAAATAAGGGCAGAAAAGAGTAAGCACTACCTATTCTAGTAGTGCTTACTCTTTGGTCTTAGACAAAGAGGTAAAATATACTTTTGTGGATACTTTTATTACGAAAGAATGCAGCCGTGTTATTTGTATAAAGGGATAGATTTTGCTTTAATGTCAGCCAGGCGTTTTTCTACACGATCCAGTAATTCTTGTACGATTTTTGGTTGGGTGCTGCTATGATCGGTTAATTCGCCATTTTCTTCTTCAAGATTAAAGAGTAATGGGTGAGCGCTATTATCTAATGCCGCTAATTTGGCTTCTATTTCTGGAGTCATTTTTTTCGCTTGTCCAAGGCCACCTTTTACCTGGACACCTTGCATAAATAATTTCCATTTACCGACACGTATGGCCTGGAACTCGCCCATGCCATGCCAAAATAATAATTCTTGTCGCTGCGATTCTTTTGTAGCTCCAGTCAGCAAATCCCATTGGTTTACCCCATCAACGTTTTGTGCTGAAGTGACGGCTTTTTTCCAATCAATGCCAGCTGCCGTGCACAGGGTTGGTAAAATATCCATAGCAGACATCAGCGCATGATTTTCAACCCCGGCAGGAATTTTCCCCGGCCAATACGCAATACACGGAACGCGACTGCCGCCTTCAAGTGCACTCCATTTCATGCCTCGGTGTGGATCTGCACGTGATTTTTCACCGGATTGCGGGCCGTTATCTGAATAAAAAAGCACGAGGGTATTATCGGCAATATTTTGCTCATTCAGCGTTTTCATTATATCACCTATGCGATGATCTAATTCCTCAACTACATCGCCATATTCGCCATAAGCGGACTTCCCTTTCCAATCCGGATGTGCTTGGACAGGAAAATGGGGGGCCGTGTAGGGGATATAAAGAAAGAATGGTTTTTCTTTATGCTCGGTAATAAAGCGAATAGCTTCGTTGGTAAATTTCTCAGTTAATAATTTATTATCAAATGGCTCATCTAATTTATCCGCAGCGCGATAAAATATTTTTGACAAATTATTACTTTTGTCGATGTAAAACGACGAATCAAATCCTTGATTATGCGGCAAACAAGGTCCGTCACTGCCCACATGCCATTTCCCGGACATGCCCGTGGCATAACCAGCAGACTTAAAAATCTCGGCGATAGTAACGATGTCAGGGGAGAGACCTTCTTTGGGTGCCATTTTATAACCAATGACACCCTGGGTCCATCCAACCCGCGCAGGATAACAACCAGATAACAACGCCATGCGCGACGGTGTGCATACACTCGCGCCAGCATAAAAATTAGTCA
>JAHEDF010000226.1 GCA_024641365.1 Planctomycetota bacterium
TGGTGAGACCCGGTAATTCATCAATAGATAATTCACGAATATAACGACGGCCGATATCGGTGGTAAAACGGGCAGCTCGTGCTGTAGCGTATTTCTCATCGCGCTGTTTCATTTTTACAATTGCAGGCCAGACGGCGGACATTAATTGTGCTAATTCTTCTTTTAAAACATTGAGTCCTACACCGGATAAGCGATTTTGTACGGCAGATATAATATCTGCTGGAATATTTTGAGTACACCATGCTGCAGGATCGGTGACGGTGGGTGTGATTGATAATTCTGGTGATAAATCAAAAGTGATGTAACTGGCCAGTAAACAGCCTGCGACTAATTGATCTTCGCGCTCATCATATTTACCGCCAATAGGTTGATGGTCAGCATTAAAGCCCCACGGACGACCATGTATATGAAACCCATGGCTAAGGTAAGATAAAATAGCGCCATGACTCATGCCTTCGACACTTTGTCCTTGATGTCCCTCGGGAACATCAGTGCCAATAAATGGAAATGGCACGCGATCTAAAGTGCCAGCTAACATCACATCGGTGTCATAAACTAATTCACGCGGAATGCTATTTTGGTTAGCGGTTACACTAATGTTAAGATGGGCCATAGACCACGCGACCGCTGGCCAATGCATAGTGGTATAGCGCGCACCAATTCCGAGTGATTTTTTTGATAGGGTGCCATTCGCTGTTGGGAAGATGGTGCTATTCGGATTAAATGACTGTACTAAATTTTTTAACAGTAATAAATTGTCCCACGTTGCAGGGAAAGCGATGCTCACCATGCCTGGCATTGGCAGGGGAGCAGGATGTTCTAGTAATGCGCTGACTTGTGATGCGCTGATAGTGCGTTTGCCTTCGGCTACCCAGGCATAATCGCCATGCTGGTTATGTGCGAGTGACCAATGTGCCAATTCTGTTTCAAAACGACTATCCGGTAAATGAATTAATCCTGACACCGGTCGTCCAAGTGCGTCTTCAATTAATTGCGCACGCAAAGCGGGCCAGTCTAAACAGTGGTCCGGACTAATGCAGGGATTGTTGTTGTTACGAATTCGGTGGCGCATTAAAAAATCATTTATTGCAGACATGGAGACCTCCGCTTGGAAAGCGATTTAAAAAGCGATGCCGAAAATCCACAAACGTCAATACTAACGTACGTGCGTTGTCTACATACGTTGCATAAAAGTCAAATAAGTAATAAAAATACACCATAATTAGATAAAAATATAACGAATATATATAAATTAATAATTTGGTCTAAGACATTAAAATATAGTACCAATACCAAAAATAATATGTTCATGTATTACAAAGAATAAAAAACGTAAATAGATATAATATGTCATATAAATTCGGCAAGCAATGTGCTATAATGCTTAAAATATACATATTAAGCATTAACCGAACATCACGCTGCCGTGTGATCACAATTAGCCATGGATTGAGCCAAGCACAGTCGTTGGTATCTATGAATCTATTAGGAACAAAGACTTATGACATTTTTGCCGCGCTTACTGACTGCTGCTGTTTCCTTATTGATCGTCATAGGACCAACTGGCTGCGGCGGACCACGCCTCGTACATGATGAGTGGGCACCAGGAAAACCAAAACGTCATGGAACAGTAATCGATTATAAACAGGAAGGGTTGTGGGAATATTGGTACGACAACGGCGCTAAAGAATCTGCCGGTAATTGGGTACATGATAAACAAGATGGTGAATGGACCTGGTGGTATCCTGATGGCCGCATAAAACAGACAGGCAGTTATCAAGGGACAGGCATAGATTTAAGTAACCGCTCAAGTTCACCTCGAACAGGGATGTGGCGTTATTGGCATCCGAATGGACAATTAGAATCAATGGGAGCGTATGATGACGATCGTCAAACAGGCCCGTGGTCATATTTCACGGCTGATGGGACACCATTTGCAAGTGGATCATTTAAACGCGGTGTAAAGGATGGCTCATGGACGATATGGCATACGAATGGAAAAATCAAAGAAGTCGGAAATTATAACGAAGGAATTAAAGCTGGGTTGTGGAGCTATTGGAATGAAAAAGGCGAACTGGCTGAAAAAATTACTTATACAGTTGATGGTGCGGTAGTATCTAATGAACCGGTTAAACCAGTAATGGTCAAAGCCCCACCCGTTGTGCCGCCACCAACCCCGGAAGAAAAAATTAATGTCGTGCCACCTGTTACCGAGATTAAGCCACTAGAAACAACGGCACCGGCCGCAGACGATAAAATAGCCATCGTAAAAAAGCCAGCGACCGAAGAAATTGTAATTCCTGAAAAAGATGCGATTCCATTATCTCCAAATGCCAGTGTGCCAAATTTATGGACCACTGAACAAGAAGCAGTGGCAGGGGATTTAATAAAGGCCTACACAACTGGTGCCTTACATCGTTTACGGGGCTATAAAAATGAAAAATTTAGCGATACCAAAGATCGCCAACGTAAGGATTTAATCGGGAAAAAATTATCACAGACCCGCTATATTGATGCTACAGGTAGCGTACTTGATATTGAAGAATTATGTGAAAAGGGCCCAGTGCTGATGGTAATATTGCGCGGTTTCTCTGGTCAGGTTTGCTTATATTGTGCTGCACAAACAACGGCCTTATCTGATTCAATTGAACGTTTCAAAAAGGCGGGCATTCAAGTTGTCGTGGTTTATCCAGGCCCTGTTGATGCCATTCCATCATTTATAAATGCGGTGCGTAGTTTAAGAAAAGATCCTCCTGCTATGCCTGTTTGTTTAGACGCGAGTTTATTAGGCGTACGTTCGTTAAAACTCGAAGGTAGTTTGGCAATACCGTCATCACTTATTATTGATTCAAAAGGGATTATTCAATACGCCTATCAAGGGAAAACGATAGCGGATCGTCCACCCGTCGAAGAATTGTTATTTTTTGCTAATTCCATAATTGCGAAAGGCGCTCAATGAGCGATGCAACGGCAAAAACTGTTTTGTTTAATGAGGACCCGGATCCTGACAAAACAAAAATAACGCCACCGCCTGGTGATACTGGCAGAGAGTCTAAGTCGGATGATGATCGTCCAAATATTCCTGATGTGGTTCTTGAAAAAGAAATTGGCCGTGGCGGCATGGGCGTAGTCTATAGTGGACGGCAGACCTATTTAGATCGTCGCGTCGCAGTGAAATTATTATTAATTGATAAGGCAGATGAAGATTATGTTAAGCGGTTTCAACGTGAGGCAAAAATATTAGCAGGATTATCACATCAACATATTGTGTCGTGTTACTCTGCGGGCGTGACTAGTAATGGCCATCCGTATTTAGTGATGGAATTTATTGATGGACCTAATTTGCAAGAGTGGGTCAAGGTACATGGCGCTTTATCTGAGGATCAGGCGCTGCGTGTTGTTCATGCTCTTGCACAGGCATTAAATCATGCGCATGAGAACGGCATTATTCATCGTGACGTAAAACCAGATAATGTTTTATTGGCAAAAAAAGAGCACGCCGAACCGAACGACCCATTTCCGTTTGAAACAAAATTAGTTGACCTTGGTCTTGCGCGTCCGCCACGCTCACAATCGGAAATGAATTTAACCGTTGAAGGCATGGTCATGGGAACGCCAACGACTATGGCTCCCGAACAATTCGAAGATCCTGATGGCATAGATTTTCGTGCTGACATGTACGGCTTAGGTTGCGTATTATATTACGCATTAACAGGAAGCCCTGCATTTACCGGTCGCACCATTCCACAGTTGGTATCAGCTAAAATGACGGGGCCGATTCCAAATCCAAGTGTCATAAACAAAAAAATATCAGGTCGCGTCTGTGAATTAGTCAAAAAATTATTAGCGGTAAAACGCGATAATCGACCAGCCAGTTATAAAGAGTTAATTACGGCATGCGCCTGTGAAAATCAGGTTAAGACATCATCCAATGGGATGTTGGTCGGAATAGCTGCGGTAGCAATAATTGCGGTAATTGTAGCGATAGTTGCTGTCAGCATGCAAAAAGAAAAGCCTGCATTGGTAAGCGAACATAATAAGGCTGCGACGACTACGCCTGAATCTGGAATTCCACCGGCATCTGAGTTACCTAGTGCACCAGTTGCGCCAATAAAAAAGGAACTTGGTGCTGCCCAAACACTCTTTCCAGAGGCCATAGAGGATCGTTTTAAAGGATGGGATTTTACACCTGAGAGCAGGTGGGATAAATCAGGGGTAAATGATTTAGGGGTAGCGGGTTTTGACGGTATTATTTCGCGAGCTGTACCTGCCGACAATTGGGAATTATCTGTTCAATTTAATATGAGTAATGGCGAAAAAGAGGCAAAGCATACACGAGTAGGAGTTATTTTCCCTGATAACACGCAGCTTTTTGTGCAAATTAATAATTTAACAGCATTCTATACTAAACATATTGATAGCACTTATGACGAGGTGAAAAACCAGTCATCTTTTAACAAAGCAACAGAATTGCAGGCTGGCCCAGTCCATCTACAGTTTGTACTAGAGGGAAAAAAATTAAGTATAACAGTTAACGAAAAACCAATGGAAGAAGTATTGGAATTACCCGCAGTTCCAGTAAAAGTATTTATTGAAGTAATCGGTAAAGCACGAGTAGAAGTAACAGAAATGACAATTCGCTTGCCTGATGGGGTGAATCTAAAGTAACTATTATCTAATGCGTTTGAAAATTGTAAAAGTTATAATCCATCATAAACGCTTATTTTACATCAAATGAAATACCCTGCGCTAACGGTAAATCATGAGCGTAATTAATCGTATTTGTTGTTCGTCGCATATAGGATTTCCACGCATCCGATCCACTTTCACGACCACCGCCGGTCATTTTTTCTCCGCCAAAGGCGCCACCGATTTCTGCACCACTGGTGCCAATGTTTATATTAGCAATGCCGCAATCGCTACCGGCAGGGGATAAAAACTGTTCGGCTTCGCGTACATTATTACTGAACAGCGCAGACGATAACCCCTGTGGCACATCATTATTCATCGCTATGGCCTCATTAATGTTGGTATAGGGGCAAATATATAAAATAGGGGCAAAGGTTTCTTCACGCATAATGTCAGTCATTTTCGGCATAGTGACCAACGCCGGACGTACGTAGACGCCACCAGCAGGAACACCATCCATTAATCTGCCGCCGCCATGAATGGTTCCGCCTTGTTGCTGTGCTTTTATTAAGGCCTGCTCCATCGCATCTGCTGCTGCGCTATCAATTAATGGACCGACTAACGTTTGGGAATCACGTGGATCACCAATTGGTAGGCGTTGATAAATTGCGATTAATCGACTCACCATATCGTCGTAGAGCGAGGCGTGTACAAATAAACGACGCAGCGTCGTGCAGCGCTGACCGCAGGTGCCGACGGAACTAAATACAATACCACGAATAGCTAATTCGATATCGCAACTCGGCGTAACAATGGCTGCATTATTACCGCCTAATTCTAATAAAGTACGTCCTAAGCGAGGGGCTACAGCCGCGGCCACGGCTTGTCCCATACGGACGGAACCGGTAGCCGATATTAGCGGCAAGCGTGGATCGTTGGTTAATGATTGTCCAATAGCGCTTCGTCCCAGGACAATGCTGGCAAGTCCTTTCGGTATATTATCCATTTCTCCCATAACTTCTTGTACCAAATTATGACAGGCAACAGCACATAAATTGGCCTTGTCTGATGGTTTCCAAACAACGGGATCGCCGCACACAAAAGCAATGGCAGCGTTCCATGCCCAGACGGCCATAGGAAAATTAAATGCGGTGATAACGCCAATTGGCCCGAGTGGATGCCATTGCTCCATCATGCGATGTTGCGGACGTTCGCTGGCAATGGTGAGACCATGTAATTGTCGCGATAAGCCGACCGCAAATTCACATATATCGATGCATTCTTGAACTTCACCCAGCGCTTCTTGAGTAATTTTTCCAACCTCTGCTGTGATTACTGCTGCTAATTCATTTTTGTGTGCTCGGAATTTGTCGCCCAATCGACGAACAAAAGCACCGCGTACGGGAGCAGGAACCACGCGCCATTTTGTAAAAGCATCGTGCGCGGCACTAATAGCAGCATCGACATCAACAGGGAGCGCAGCGGTAATGGTAGATAGTAGCTGACCATCTATAGCTGAATGAGCTACGATTTGTTCACCATTTGTCGTTCGCCATTCATGTCCAATACAGCAACCTTTGGTGTGGCGATCAAAACCAAGCGACGTTACGGCATCCATGTCGATATCCTTTATGATTGAATGGCCACAGGCGCATGATTTGACACATAAGCCTGTCCAAAACGATTATTAAGGAACTGAGGAAGACTAATTTGCTCTTGTCGTACAAACCCCTGATTAGGAAGGTCGCCACCAAAATGTAAATCAACCGCCGTGCATATGCCTGCAGCGGTGGTGAGTTGAATTGCGCTCCATATTTCACCGAATTGCTCAGCATGATAAATTTTTCGTGCATCAGTTATTTGCGTGTAGCGGCCTTTGCGGGTGCCGGTGACAGTAACAAAAATAAGAA
>JAHEDF010000227.1 GCA_024641365.1 Planctomycetota bacterium
TAAAAATGATGGGGATCGCGCTCGTAATCTTATTGCAACGGGTTTTCTTGCCATCGGTCCAAAGTCTTTGAATAACACTAATGCACGCCAATTTGTTGTGGACATGGTGGATGAGCAAATTGACACAGTAACGCAAGCATTTTTGGGCATGACCATTTCATGTGCTCGTTGCCATGACCATAAATTTGATCCTATTTCCCAACGTGATTATACGGCATTGGCCGGAATATTTTTGAGCACTGAAACATATTACGGTACTCCTGGGGGTGTGACGGCTCGCAATGCCTCAACTTTAATAGACGCTCCCAGGGCCGCAAATTTGATGACCGTTGATCGAAAAATGGATGTGAAAGAATGGGAAAGAAAAAATAACTCCTATAAAGAATTATTAGCGCAGCGTGATGCATTCTTTGCCGCACGTCGATCAGGTACTTCTCCAAAAAATAATGGTAAGGAGATGACTGGCTTTGAAATTGCGCGACTGATAACGGAGGTCAAAAAAATGGAGTTGGATGTCGGCGCCTTTAATCCAGATGGCACCTTAAAACCAAGAATTATGGGTGTATTGGATAAACCAAGTACACCACCACGGACGAGAAATCGTCAGCGACCACAAGGTGGTCCTAATGCAAATCGACGTATACCAGCTGGTTTTGACAGTATAGCTGACAGCCCCTTATTTGTTCGAGGTAGCATTGATAATGAATCAGGCACTGTGCCACGCGGAGTGCCGGGAATTTTATCGGCGAACAAAACCCTGACCATTCCAAGTGAATCAAGTGGACGTTTACAACTAGCACAATGGATTGCTTCGCCAGAAAATTATTTAACGGCACGCGTTATCGTTAATCGTGTTTGGTATTGGTTGATGGGGCGAGGTCTGGTCGAAAGTGTTGATAATTTTGGTGCAAGCGGCGCTAAACCAACGCATCCAGAATTGTTAGATTTCCTAGCGCAACAATTTATTGCTGATGGCTGGAGTATTAAAACGCTAATTAAGCGCATTGTTTCAAGTCGAACCTATCAATTAGATACCCAACATAGTGATAAAAATTATCAAATTGATCCTGATAATACATTGTATTGGCGGATGCACACACATCGCCTTGATGCTGAAACCATTCGCGATGCGATGTTATCGGCGAGTGGAAAGTTAAACACACATTCAATGATTGGTTCGCTCATCGCACTCGCTGGAGAAGGACCCATAGGGGGTGATCGTTTTCACGTATTACAAGATCAACAGCTAGAGTCTGCCAATCATAATTATCGCAGCATTTATTTACCAATAGCTCGAACAATACCGATAGAAACTTTAGCTATATTCGATTTCAGCGACCCAACTGCCGTACGTGGTGCTCGCGAGACTACTATAGTGCCATCACAAGCGCTCTATCTTATGAATAGTGTATTTATCGATGAGTTAGCAACAGCTATGGCACAACGAGTTATGAAAGAAAATAGTTTTGATGCGCGATTCACCCTGGCCTGCAGACTGGTATATGGACGTAAACCGCTGCCACCGGAATTGACGGCCGCACGCACATTAAAAGGAAATGACTTAGCAACCTGGACAAGTATATGTCGAGCGTTGTTTTGTAGTGCTGAATTTCTTTTTTCGAATTAACCAAGGTGCCATATGAAACGACGTCAATTTTTATCAACCACCGCCTTGGGATTTGGCTGGTTAAGTTTTGCAAGTTTAGCTTCGAGTGCTGATCTGAAAACGGCACCAAAGCCCAAATCACCAAAACGAGTTATATTTTTATGTATGCGAGGGGCGCCATCGCATGTCGATACTTTTTGCTATCGGCCCAAACTTAATACAGATTCAGGAAAGCCGGGTCAGCGACCGGGGACAAAATTGCTTGGCTCACGATATAAATTTACGCAACACGGTCAGAGTGGTCATTGGATGTCTGAATTATTCCCAGAATTGGCACACTGTGCTGACGATTTATGTTTTTTACATGGCATGCAAACAGATGTGCCAGCTCATCCACAAGCCTATTTAAGAATGCATACAGGTAGCGCGCAATTTATCCGCCCATCATTAGGAGCATGGACGCAATATGGCTTGGGGTCATTAAATGAAAATATCCCAGGATTTATTACACTTGCTCCGCCGAGTGGACTGGGTGGTGCGCAAAATTACGGTAGCGCTTTTTTACCAGCTAAATATCAAGGAATGCGCATTGGTGTGGAAAAAAGAGCAATAGAACAGGCAGAAATCGCGAATCTAAAGTCATCGCTATCACCCCAAGCGCAACGCTCTGAATTAAATTTAGTGAATGCTTTTAACCAGGTTAAGTTGGATAATGAACAGCATGATCCGCAAGTAGAAGGGCTCATTGAATCCTTCGAACTCGCCTATCGCATGCAAAGTGACATGCCTAGTGTTATGGATTTAAATAAAGAATCTGACGCAACTAAAAAATTATATGGCATTGGAAGTACGGAAACTGATGACTTTGGACGTAAATGTTTACTGGCTCGTCGTATGGTAGAAGCAGGCGTGCGCTTTGTTGAAATTAATCACGGCAATTGGGATCATCATTTTGATATGGGTGAAAAATTACCAGCAAGTTGCGCATCCGTCGATAAGCCGCTGCGCGGATTACTGACGGATCTTAAATCTCGGGGATTATTAAAAGACACGCTTGTCATATGGGGTGGAGAATTTGGGCGGACACCACATGCGGAGGGTACCGATGGACGTGATCATAATGTAAAGGCATTTTCCATGTGGATGGCTGGTTGCGGTGTTAAAGGAGGGGCTCGTTATGGAATTACCGATGATTATGGTTACGAGGCGATTGATGAGGAAATTAGTATTCATGACTGGCATGCGACCATTTTACATCTTATCGGTCTTGATCACGAACGCTTAACGTATCTACACGCCGGGCGTGAATTCAGATTAACGGATATTCATGGCCGAGTTATCAAGGAAATTATAAGTTAGGCCAAGACTAAAGAATTGCATAACTGAACGTTACAGCATGGTCCAAATAAGACGGCCAGCGAGTGCTAAGGCGACGCATACAGCAATTACGCGTACAAGTCCCTGTCCTTTTTTAATAACAAGATGTGCACCAAACCATCCTCCCAACAATTGTCCAGCGCCCATCACCAGAGCTACTTCCCACCAGATGTGGCCGGAAAAAGCGAACAACAATAATGAGCCCATATTACTGGCACAATTAACCGTTTTGGCATTTGCGCTTGCAGCATTATAGGTACGTCCCCACCACAGAACGCTAATAATAATCAGAAAAGTACCAGTACCCGGCCCAAAAAAACCATCGTATGCACCGATTAATAAAGATGTCACAATCCAATGCCACATGGGGCGGACTTTAGCTAACCCAGGTTTGGGGCGTACGGCCACCACAGCAATAGCGGCCAAAATTAAACAGGTAACTATGATAGGTGATAAAAAAGCTGCTGGTATAGCATATAAAATTAGAACTCCTGCTAACGAACCAATAAACCCACAAATAAAACCATAACCGGCTTGTTGCTTATCGAGTAATGGAGAACGAGCAAAACGAATTAGTGAAGCAACTGCGCCAAACGTGCTTTGCCCTTTATTTGTCGCCAAAGCTGCTGTGGGATCGAGACCGGCAAGCAGCAAAGCTGGGACAGTCAATAAACCACCGCCGCCAGCAATGGCGTCTATGGTTCCTGCCACTAAACCAACAATGCCAAGTGCAACTAAGGTAAATGGATCCATGACGCGTATCGTTGTAAGATTATTCCGTTGTAAATATCACTGTCGATTATAACTGGTTATTTAATAACGGGGAAGTAGGTTAAATTATTAAAATAAAGCCAGTTTATCTGTTCTAGTTTGGCCTCATGCATTTTTGTGACACCTTCTGTTGCATATATGAGTATATCGGCCGTGCTGTCTCATGATTTTTTACAAAAATACAGCGATTCGCCGTGTGCACAGCTTGGACTCAGACTGCGTTTTTCAGATTGCTTCTAGCCATGTAAGCGATGCAGTCATCTCAGGAAGGTAAGTTACTATGAAGGCACTACGCTTGAGCATTTATTGTGCAGCCCTCATTGTGACTCTAACTAGTTTATCGTTCACCACTGCGGGTGAGTCGATGCCAACGGTTAAACCAAATATTATTTTAGTAATGGCTGATGATCAAGGATGGGGCGATACTGCATATAATGGACACCAAGTCGTGCGCACACCAGCTATTGATGAGATGGCGAAGAGCGGATTTGTTTTTGACCGCTTTTATGCCGGTGCTCCCGTTTGTTCACCAACCAGAGCGAGCGTCATGACGGGACGAAATCCCGTGCGAACAAAAGTGCCAAATCATGGGCATTACATGCGACCACAGGAACAAACAATTGCCGAAACATTAAAGTCAGCTGGTTATGTAACCGGTATTTTTGGAAAAGTACATTTAGGTTCTGGGCAGCCAGATACCCCCTGTAATCCATCCGGTATGGGATTTGATGAATGGGTCGTTGGATTAAACTTTTTTGATAATGATCCTTATTTAAGCCGCAATGGAGTAGTGGAACATTTCACCGGAAAAGGCACCGTCATTGCAATGGATGAGGGATTAAAATTTATTAAGAAACACAAAGATGGAACAAAACCACTGTTTACGGTCATTTGGTTTCCTGCTCCGCATGACCCCCATTTAGAAGTGCCTGATGGCGATTCACTTTATGATGGTGATAAAAACGCGGGCTATTTTAGAGAAATTACTTTACTTGACCAACAAATTGGTCGATTGCGCAAAGAATTACGTGATATGCAATTAGCTGACAATACGATTTTATGGTATTGCAGTGATAATGGTGGATTATTGAAAGAAAGTTCAGGGGGACGCGATAAAAAAGGTAGCATTTATGAAGGTGGTTTACGCATTCCCTGTGTTGTAGAGTGGCCATCGAAAAAATTGCTTGGAAGATCACCGTTCCCAGCTTCCACCTGTGATATGTATCCGACCTTATTAGCTATGGCAGGTATCACGTTTTCCCATCCTCATCCGCTGGATGGAATTGATATTAGCGGCGTGTTTTCCGGTTCTATGACGACGCGAACCAAACCGATGGGTTTCTGGCATTTATTTACTGGAGGACAAAGTACGTACAGTGATAAAATATTGAAAGCCATCATGGAAAAACAACACGCCCATGAGCCAACTCCGCATGATCCCTATCGTATGCGTAAAGATGTGGATGAATTTCCGCAATATCCTGATGACTATAGTGTAGGCCATGTTGGTTGGAATGATTGGCCATGGAAATTGCACCGCATTGGCCAGAAAGATAAAACTGTTACCTATGAATTATATAATTTAGTTGAGGATCCAAATGAAGCTAACGACCTAGCCAAAGATCCCGCGCAAAAAGAACGATTAGAGCAGATGAAAAAAGATTTACAGGCCTGGGCTACATCGGTTATTCATAGCATTAATGGCTTAGATTATAAAAAATAAGTGACATTTAGTCGTCTTTTTTAGAAAGGCGGTCTCTTATTTTTGGCCATAATTCCTCTGTTACATAAATATGTGCAACTGGTGCTATAAATGTATAAAATACCATAATTCGTGCATAAATGGCAACGCGCTCTTCTGAAAAAATCCATGCCAGAACAGCAATAATCCCGCCGATAAAGGCAACTAACGCCATTGTGAAGAGAACGAGTAGACCAGATGCCATACCTTTACCAGCGGCATCTCCACTTGGTGGGAAAATCCGGTTTAGTAATTCACCGATGAGTGGAGAAAAAACAGACAGGGCACACACGGTGATGATGATGATATGCGACATACTCATTTCTTGTACAGCTTGTAGCGGGCATTGCCGCAGTAAAGGTGAGGTTTCACATATTTTACAGCCTCAGTGAAAGCTAAGGCTACGTTATGACCTCAGTCGTGATCTCATTCGTGCTCAGTACACTTATGTACTTCACGATTGCCTAATAGCTGTAAGACTCGTCCATGGACTTAGTACAGGCAGAAAAGGTTTTGCGAGAACTGGCTGATGATCATCACTATCCTGCGATGGTTATTGATCGTATTTTGATTGATATTGAACGTGTTTACGGACATGCGGCCGTGAATACATTAATTGATAACTGTGACTTGTATCGCCGTTTTGGTATTCGGAAAGTCTGGCCAGATTCAGGCGGAAAACCAATAAAATAATATATTAGTATGAGTGGTGGCCGATTTGCTTTGTAAGATTTCGGGTGGAATTAGCACTCCGACTCAATGCTATTCGGCTAATAATCGCGTTTTCCCCTGGAAAATACGTATAATCGAAGACAGATTAACCGCAGAGGACGCAGAGAGCGCAGAGATGGTTTTAAAACAAATCTACAGTAAATATTACCGTTTATTGACGTTGAAAGGTAGTGGAATGAGCTAAGATTTTTTTATAAATTCCCTCTGCGCTCTCTGCGCTCTCTGCGCTCTCTGCGTCCTCTGCGGTTAATTCCTTTTTGGTGTATTTCTCATTAAACCAAAAATGCCGATATAGACATGGTTCTT
>JAHEDF010000228.1 GCA_024641365.1 Planctomycetota bacterium
AGCATGGTTAAACACGCTTCATCTAGGGTGTCGTTTACAAAAGCGCATACGGCATTTGCGCCTTGTGCTAAAGGAGCGGTGGCAGCATGTAATGCAGTGTCATGAAAAATAAATTGAGCAGAATCGGTTGTGTTTTCCTGTTCGAATGAAGAATGATCATACGACTTGCTGCTAAAGAAATGAATTAACATAATTTACCCTTTTTTGATTTAATCTATAACCAACGGTGTCAACAGCTGCGCAAACATAAGCAGCTCTATAAAAGTATCTAAGGTAGTTATTCTGAATTACTACAGGTAAAGTAGTTTATAGTTATAGTACATTTATTGAGAATATGACAATTTTAATGAAATTCATAATTAGGGACTGCCAGACGGGTAGTAGGTATAATCAATCTTAGACCGAGTAATTTTTCATAGAGCAATGGCTTATCATGTACGGCATGTTCACTTTGAATGGCTATTTGGCATTCTCTGTACTGGTATTAGTACGAGGTCGGGTTTATTCACTTTATATTTTCATGAGCGATTGCGGCAAAGTGGATTAGGGTTGTGTGTGCCTTATCCAAATGTCCATGACACATGGTGCATTTATCCTTTAGCTTCCCAGCTTTACGCTGTGCAGTTGTCGCTTAGAAATGCATTCCATTCAAATCATACAAACGAGCAATTGCGTATTATTTTCACTATGCAGATATACTTTCCCGTCTTCACACACGACCAAAGTGGAGCCAAAAGTTAGTCACACTACACAACCAAAGCCCTTATTTGCCGTATACAATGCGTCAATCGCACGCGCTGCGGTTATAAGACCAGCTACTTAGGAATGAGTCATTATGAACAAAGTATCCACCACGGTTAATCAGACGTTAAAAAAACCTGTCCATAAAATTGCCTTGTTGGCTTCGGTATTGGCGTGTGCGAACGTGCATGCTGCTGATTCAAAACCATTTGCGGGCAGTTTTAAAGTTGATGGTTTAACGGGGCATCAAGTCGCTGCTGGACCATTAGTCGAATATCCAACCAGTTTTGCCATTGATGAAAAAGGACAATTCTATGTGGTGGAAAGTCCGCGTTTAAAGGATGGTTCGATTTTAGATATTCGCGGTGCGCGACAATTTACCTTACAAGATTTTAAAATTCAAACCGTCGAAGAACGTGTCGCCATGTTATTGGCTGACAGTAAAGAAAAATATATTCGCAATAGTGAACGTGTGGTTTTATTGACTGATGATAACGGTGATGGCATTCCAGATAAGCGTCATGATTTTGCCGTTGATGGCATGGGCAACCCGGAAGACGGTTTAGCATTTAGTGCACTCACGTACGATGGTAAAGTTTATCTCACTTGTATTCCTCATGTGTGGAAATTTGAGGATACAAACGGTGATCATAAAGCCGATATAAAAGAAAAAGTGCTCTCCGGCTTTGGTGTGGCGATTAGTATGATGGGCCACGATATGCATGGTATTGTGCGTGGACCTGATGGCCGCTTATATTGGAGTATTGGCGATCGTGGATTTAATGTGGTGAGTAAAGAAGGCACGCGTTTTATGGCGCCCTCACGCGGCGCTATTTTCCGCTGCGAACCTGATGGCAGTAAAATGGAAGTGTTTTTTCATGGACTACGTAATCCACAAGAAATTGCCTTTGATGAATTTGGTAATTTAATGACGTTTGATAACACGGGTGATTTTGGTGATATTGCCCGCGTCGTTTATGCCATGGAAGGTGGCGATGCTGGTTGGTATAAGGAGCACCAAGCAGCGCATCAGTATAAGTGGGCATTTCCAGATAAAGACGTGATGACCAGTAAATCACGTTGGACCGAAGAAAATATGTTCCGACCCAATAGCGAAGAACAACCACAGTGGACTTTACCGCCTGTGATGAATTTTGGTAATGGACCATCTGGCATTGTTTATGCGGCTGGTGAATCATTTCCTGACTCTATTGGCGGCAGTTTCTTGGTCTGTAATTATCGCGGTGGTGCGGCAAATAGTAATATTCATTCATTTAAATTTACCGTTGATGGCGCCGGATTTAAAATGCGCGATGGCGATCCCATGAATGTGCTTACGGGAATTGCCAGCTCTGACATCGACATCGGTTATGATGGTCGTATTTATTTACTCGACTTTGGTGGTGGGTGGAGCGCCAATGAACGTGGTGCCATTCAAGCCGTTGAATATGCACCTGGACTGAAAAAAGAATCGGTACAACAAGTTCAAAAGATATTTGCGGAAGGATTTAAAAAGCGCACTGATTTAGCGGACTTATTATCACACCCGGATTTCCGCTTACGCCAACGTGCGCAATTTGAATTGGTTGAGCGCAATGATGCGAAGACCTTACAACAAACACTTGCTAACGGTAAAACGCTGCATGCGAAATTACATGCGTTATGGGGTCTAGGACAACTGCACCGCTACGGTAAGGGTAATTTTAATGCTGAATTTTTAAAAGCAGCAACTGCTGCTGATGAAGAAATCGTGGTAAGCGCTTGTCGTATTCTTGGTGATGTACGCGATGCCAGTTATACCGACGCGCTGATTAAGTGCCTGGGAAATGCATCACGTCGTGTGCAAAGTCATGCGGCGATTGCGCTCGGTAAAATGAAAGAGAAATCAGCAACGGCAGCTTTATGGGATGCGCTGAAAAAGAACGACTCTGTAAAAGATCGTTATTTGCGCATTGCGTTGGTGAATGCACTGGCAGCAATCGGAGACGAAGCCGGTGCGGCCGCACAATTAAAAGCAGCAGAACGTGAATTACGTCTTGGTGCCGTATTAGTTTTACGTGCACTCAAGAGCGACAAAGTTGGCGAATTTTTAGCGGATAAGGAAAAATTGGTCGTCGAATCAGCCGTACGCGCAATTTACGACAACAGACTGACCAAAGTTTATCCAGCGGTCATGGGTTTAACTGATAAAGCTGGGGACTTCATGCTGACGAATCAGCGTCGCATTTTAATAATCAACTACATGCATGGCGGTGTTGATGGCGCGAATGGTGTATTAAAAATGGTCAGTAATAGCGGACTCGGCAAAGAAGTTCGCGAACAAGGAATGGCGTTGTTGTTGCGCTGGGACAATATGCCTGAATTTGATCTGATTAACAATAATTATGATCCAATTCCAGACCGACAGGATAAAATTTACCCAGGCATCCACGATGCATTAAGTGCATTTTTAGAAAATGAAAAATCTGAATTATTGGCAAAGGGGCTCGATTTAGCCAAACAAGTCGGCATGCCGATGTCGAGTAATATATTGCTGGCTCAAGCGCTAAATAATAAAACAGAAATGGGTACCCGTTTAGCGGCAATCAAGGGATTAAGCGCAAAAGGCGATGACTTTAAAAATGCCTTACCAGAGTTACTAAAAATTAAAGATGACCAAATCAAGGCGACATTACTTGACTTGCACTTTTCAATGAAATTAGATGGTCGCATGGAATTAGCAGAGGCGGCTCTCAAATCAAAAGGTACCGAGAGCGTCCGTGTAGCGATAGAGCAATTAATAAAAGAAAAAGATGCGGCGGCTCGCTTCCAAAAATTATGGAATGACCGCGATAAAGTTTTACCCGCAGCAACGCATTTAGATTTATTGCTTGCTATGCAAAGTGCTAATGATGCGGCATTAAAGAAAACAGCAGCAGATTTTGCCGCAGATCCGAAAAACGTTCAGGCTTTAGCGAAAGAGGGTGGTGACGCCGCAAAAGGTGAAGCCATTTTCCGAGGTGCCGGTGCCTGTGTGCAATGTCATATGGTTGATAAGCAAGGCGGTATTCAAGGACCTGCATTAGATAATGTTGCTCTAACCTCAGATCGCTCACAAATTTTAGAATCCGTGCTTAATCCGAATGCGAAAATCACCGATGGCTATGGTACCGTCAGCCTGACCATGAAAGATGGTTCCGTCATTGCTGGCATCCTTAAATCAGAAAAAGGTGGGAAGGTAGAATTATTATTACCAAGCAATGAGAAAAAGGTCGTGTCAGCAGGTGATATTACCAAGCGCGATGGCCCGGTATCGGCTATGCCTCCCATTGCCATGGTATTGCCACCCAAAGATCTGCGCGACCTCATTGAGTTTTTAAGCCAGCAAAAAGCCAAAGATAACGGTAAGAAGAAAAAGGACGGCCATTAATATTAAAAACGCAGTACGGGCTCATCTCCTGCGTTGCACGATACTCGACATAGCGCTGCTATGCCATCGCATCGTGCGCCTTGGATATGAACTCCGTCTGCGTTTTTATTAAAGAAATAGTTTAAAACGTTGTGGAATTGCGCGGCATCATAGAAAGGTTTCTTCGGCAGATGTCAGGTAGCTGTGTCTTTCTTGACACAGAACAACGGGCAAAAGAGGCTTTTGTTGTGGAGTGAAGGTGCTAAATGACAGCTCCTTCACCGCTCCTCGTTTACAACGATTGGACACCTCATGCTCACAGCTAAATTATTGTCGGTCACTCGTTCACTCACGTCGATCATTATTGCAGCGGTCGCAGCGGTGCCTTTTTCGCATCTAACCGCCGCTGATGATATTGTCTTTTTAGCTGGCTCGCGCAGTCATGGTCCAGGGGAACATGAATTTAATGCGGGCTGCTTATTATTAGCGAAGGCATTAAATGAACAAAGTGGCCTGGGTATAAAGGCACGTGTTATTCAAGGGTGGCCCAAAGATGATACCGTTTTAGATGGCGTCAAAGCCATCGTAATTTATTCAGATGCAACCAGTGTCGTTCAAAATGGCTGGGAAAAAGTGGATAGTTTAGCCAAGCAAGGTGTTGGCTTGATGTTTATGCATTACGCTGTGCATCCATCGCCAGATAAAGGTGAAAAATATTTTCGCCCATGGATTGGCGGAGCCTTTGAAACGGGTTGGTCAGTCAATCCACATTGGGTAGCTGATTTAAAAGGATTACCAGGCCATCCGGTTTCACGGGGCGTTGGCGATGTCGTGCAGGCCTACGATGAATTTTATTATAACATGCGTTTCGTTCCTGATCGTGCCAAAGTACAAGATTTAATTACCGCAATTCCAACCCGCGATAACATGAAAAAATATATTAATTTATGGAATGAACACGGTGTGGCCGGACTTGGGAAACCACAAACCTTAATGTGGGGCATTGAACGCGCTGATGGTGGTCGTGGTGTTGGTTTTACTGGGGGTCATTATCATCGGAACTGGGCCATTGATGGCTTCCGTCAATTAGCGCTTAATGCCATTGTGTGGGTCGCAAAAATAGAAGTGCCCGAGGGTGGAGTTAAATCATTACCGATTACAGAAGATCAATTAAACGAAAATCTCGACAAGAAAAAAGACAATCCACCGCGCATAACCATTCCTACAGCCGCAGATTACGACGCGATGCCTAAAGCGGTTGTCAATGAAGAGCGCGAAGCGAAATTCCCGAAAATAGAATAATTGCTACCCCATTTATAAAAATATTATTAACCGCAGAGAGCGCAGAGATGGTTTTTAAACAAATCTACAATGAAAATTACCGTTTATTGGCATTTAAAGGTAATGGAATGAGCTAATATTATTTTACAAATTCCCTCTGCGCTCTCTGCGCCCTCTGCGGTTAATCTGATTCACATTGTATGTAAAGCAAAACCGTATTTATTAAGGAACGGCATGTGGTGACGGAGGTTGTTGTGAGCGACTGTAAATCTTCGCTAATTGCACCATGATTTTTTCTAATTTCTGATAATAATCCTGTTCACTGAGTTTATTTTTATCCGCGCGTAAATCTGCCAAAGCTAATTCGAGCTGGTCACGTTCGTGGCGGTCACTATCGCTCAGCGCTAATTCCTCTTTACTGGGCAGCAAATGTATTTGATGCGCACGAATACCATCGACTGAAGCGCCATCAGCAGCGGATTTTTTTGCCCATACACCGTCAAACCAATCAGCACGCGTGCCGCGACCATCGCCATTATCATCAATTAATGGATGTTCAGTGGCGATAAGGCCATCTTTTTCATAGCTGTTTGCAACCGCATGTGCGGCACTGAGAAATAATTCCAGGACAGATATTTGCCCATCCTGATCAATATCAGCGCTGATGTCGTTGCTGGGTTTGTCGGCACTCGCTAGTGCCTGCGCAAAAAAACCACCGAAGCGTGTCGCATTCGCCTCAGTCCCACTCTTTGTCGCAGAAATTATGACGCGTCCTGGAAACGAAACGGCTTGTAAAAATGGCGCGCTTGCTGGGGCCGTATTGATTAATACGACCGGACGTTGGTATTTTTGTAACCACTCCGATAATTCAGCTGACGCCACATCTGGTCCGCGTAAATTAAATTTAGCAGTTCGACCATCATAGGTTCCGTGTCCAATTAATACGATCCACAGTGGATTAACCGAGACGGTATTGTGCTTGGTGAGCGCTTGTTGCAGCAACTCTTTATCGGTCTCTTTTTGTTGATCTGGAGCTGTCAGGCCAATTAATTGGTGTCCGACGTGAGCGTGCGCACATGCCGCCATCCACGTATCAGCCCAGGCGCTAAAGCGTTTATCA
>JAHEDF010000229.1:0-5589 GCA_024641365.1 Planctomycetota bacterium
CCCAATAGCGTGGCATAATTATATGGATGCCATACAAGCGGTTCCGTTTATGACGTATTTGGGCAATACGGTGGTATTATGCGTGCTCAATGTATTTGCTGCCGTCATTACCAGCGCGATTGTAGCGTATGGGTTTGCTCGTCTCAAATTCAGATTTCGCGACACCTTATTTTTAATTATGTTAATGACCATGGCACTACCGAGTCAGGTAACCATGATTCCACATTTTATCCTATTTAGCGAATTAGGATGGTATGGCACCTTATTACCATTAATTGTCCCATCCTTTTTTGGTGTGCCGTTTTATATCTTTTTAATGCGGCAATTCTTTTTAACCATTCCGCAAGAACTAATTGAAGCAGCTCGCTTGGAAGGTGCCAGTGAATGGCAAATATTTTGGCAGGTGGTTCTGCCTCTGTCGAAACCAGCATTAGCAACCTGTGCGTTGTTTGAATTTTTAGTGACTTGGAACGACTTTTTCGGACCGTTGTTATATTTAAACGATCCCTCAAATTACACATTGGCCTATGGTTTACAGCAATTTTTATCAGCTTACGGCGGTCAATGGGCGCAATTAATGGCAGCATCAACTATGTTTATTGCGCCAGTTATTATTTTATTCTTCCTGACGCAAAAAACCTTTATTCAGGGGATAGCCACTACGGGAACGAAAGGCTAAAGACTTTTATTAGTCCGGAAGTCCTTTATGGGTCCGGAAGTCCGGAAGTCCTGAGATATTGGTCATTTATTCAACGAAGTGAGTTAATTTTCTGGCTGCAGAAAGGCTGCGCTTCGCGCCTCTTTGTGACGAAAACAATTAATAAAGTGAGCGCAGCGAACACCTTTCTGCAGCTATTCAAAATACATCCGTATTTAATATATATTTTCGATCACGCGAGACTTCCGGACTTCCGGACTTCCGGACCTCGGGACTCTTTTACCCCAACGCTTTTCTGACGGCCCCTAAATGCGCTTCCATGGCTGCTGCAGCTGCGGTTACATTATTATTTTCAATCGCGTCAATGACGGCGGCATGTTGAGAAATAATATCGGAGGTCGGTAATGATTCCATGGCAGAACGCTGTTCCGCTTTAATCGCCCAGCGTAATGCGCTCAACATGGTTTCGTATAATGGATTACCGGTCGCTTGTGCTAAAGCGCGATGTAAATCCGCATCAATGGTGGCACAGCGATCGTGGTCTTCGCCCGCATCAATATAAGTTTGGTGAATGCGTTTTATTTCTTTGCGTTGTTCGGGAGTCGCGTTGGCAGCGGCTTTTTTGACAATCGCTACTTCTAATAATTCACGAATTTCATGTATTTGCGTATGCGCATCGATTGTGCCTGCTAATGCCCGTCCAAATGCTTCACCGATGGGGCGATGCTCTTCACCAACTACAATAGTGCCGACGCCATGCTTGGGTTGAATAAGTCCACGTTCGGTCAGTGTGCGAATCGCTTCACGTAATGCCGGACGACTGAGTCCTAGCTTTGCGGCTAATTCTCGTTCAGGCGGTAAGCATGATCCGCGTGGGTAATGCCCTTCACGAATAGCGGATTCAATTGCGATAGCAGCTTGAGCAGCACGGGCAGCTGCAGGCAAACGTGGCAGATTCATGTACAGGGCTCCTACTGCCCATACTGCTTAGGCAATCGGCAGCGGCAACACTGCTAAAGCACAAACGCCATGGGCCCCAATCACCAACGTTTGTTCGATGTCGGCGGTTTTGCTGGGGCCGCTCATCCAGGTGACGTGGTGCATAGCTTCGCCGCCAACAAAGCGCGCAGCAACCTGGGCCTGAGCCTGCATAAATCCACCAATTAGCGCATTTTCTGGGACTAATACTAAGGTGCGTTGCGCTAAAAACGCCAATGCGCGTTCAGGTAAAGTGGCGGACGATAGCAACAGCGCCGCATTTTCAGCGCACGCTAATTCAGCCGTGATGATTGCTAAATCAACATTTTCCCAATCGGCAGGTGTCGTGGTGGGCGTGGCAATTTCAATGCCATCGATCCCAGTCACATGTGTGGCTGCCGCGGCACTAGCAAGAATGCGACCAGCGGGACTTGATCCAACACGTCCAAAATCAATCGCCGCTTCAATGGCATTAATGGCATTTTTCACATTACCGGATGGCATTATGAGCGTGCCGCCAACACTCTGTAATACTTTTCCAAAGTGTTCCCAGGTCGCCGGAATTTCCGGACCGGAATATTGGCCAGGATGAGTGCGTTTCGTTACCGAGTCAGGACGACGAAAACGTGAGGCAAAGGCAGTGAGCGCGGCAGGATCAACCATGGTGGTTATCCTTTTCTGCCTGCACAGTTACTAATTTATCACTGTCATTATTTTCAGGAGCCGTTGAACCAGTTTGTGCCCACCAGCCACGGAAACTTTGTTTCGGCGCTGGGGGCAAGTCGCGATGTTTTGTCCAACCAGCGTGCGGTCCAGGAATTCCCTTACGCGCAAGCGGCCAAAATACCCGCGCCACGCTACCGCCAAATGCATAGAGCCATGGCTTGGAAAGTGCGAATGCACCCAAACGCATGCCTAAGCGTTTGAAAAAAGGTACTTTACCTTCTTTGGCTAAGCGTCGACGCCATGACAATAATTGATCGTGTAAATCAATACGCACCGGACAGACGTTGGTGCACGATCCGCATAAGGTGCTCGCGAATGGTAATTCGCGCGCTTTATCAGTGCCAATCATGGCCGGAGCTAACACCGCTCCGATTGGTCCAGGAACCGTGGTGCCGTATGCATGCCCGCTAGAACGACGATAAATAGGACAGGTATTTAAGCAGGCGCCACAACGTATGCACGATAACGCACGCCGATGTTCATCATCTTGATGCAGTCGATGACGTCCGGCATCGACAATGACAATATGCGCTTGATGCCCAGGACGGGTGGGATCAGGGCCTTGTAAATGCGTCGAATAGGTCGTGATTGGTTGACCGGTCGCGCTGCGTGCCAGCAACCGTAAAAATACGCCTGCATCTGCTGCAGTTGGAATTAATTTTTCCACGCCCATGCACGCAATGTGCAGTGGCGGTAATGCCGTTCCTAAATCAGCATTGCCTTCATTGGTGCAAATCACAATCGCACCACTGTCGGCGATGGCAAAATTAACACCGGTCATGCCCGCTTCAGCTGCAATAAAGCGTTTGCGTAAATCAGCGCGCGCCGCACGGGTTAATTTAAGCGGATCATCTTCACCGGCAGGTGTGCCTAAATGCTCATGAAATAAATCGCCAATTTCACCGCGCTTTAAATGAATAGCGGGAACCACAATATGTGAGGGAGGTTCTTTGCGTAATTGCACAATGCGTTCACCTAAATCGGTGTCGACGACATCAATACCGTTAGCTTCTAAATAATGATTGAGTCCACACTCTTCGGTAAGCATGGATTTGCTTTTAACAGCTTTGGTCACGCCATTCTTTTTCATCAGATCTAAAACAATACGTTTCAGATCATCCGCTTCTGGCGCTAAATGCACAACCCACCCAGCTGCTTCGGCATTTTTAATAAATTGTTCTAATAATTCAGGAATGTGATCAAGCACATGCGCTTTGATGGCTGCGGCCTGTTCTCGTAATTGTTCCCAATCCGGTAATTCAGCGCTGGCTAAATCTCGTTTATAGCGCAAATGCCACAAGGCTCCGTCGTGCCAGCCAACACGCTTTTCATCAACCAAAAATTTTTCTGAATCGACATGGAATTGCGGATTTTTTTCCGGTGCATGCCCATGGTCCGAACTGTTTAGCGTACTTACTGACATGCCAGTATCTCCGCTAAATGAATGGCTTTCGGACCGCGTCCACGACGTTTACGAATACCATCTAAATGCATTAAACAGCTTTGATCATTACCGGTCATGTATTCCGCATCTTGCTGTGATAATTGATCGCAGCGGTCGTGCCCCATGCGTGCTGACAAATTTGCTTCAGATACGGCAAAGGTGCCGCCGAATCCGCAACATTCATCGCGTCGTTCCGGAATAATTAAAGAGAGTCCTTCTACCTGATTTAATAAAACTTCGGAGGGTCCAGGTTTTATTGGATCGCGCCGTTCGCTCATGGTCCCTAAACCCAGCTCTCGCAACCCATGACAACTTTGATGTAAAGCAACGCGATGCGGGAATTTTGCTTTTAAGTCAGTGACACCTAAAACATTGACTAAAAATTCACCTAATTCAAAAGTGTTTGCCATAGTTTTTTCATCACGATCACTTAAGGACATGCCTAAATCATGATAATGATGACGCACTTGGCTGGTGCAGCTGCCAGATGGGCAAACCGCTATTTTATCCGCAAAAATATCGAGATGACGACGTGCGAGTTTAGCTGCATCAGTACTACATCCCGTGTTCGACATTGGTTGTCCGCAACACGTTTGCTGTGCATTATAATGGACGGTGCAACCGGCGCGCCGTAACACAGTCACCGTCGCCATAGCCACTTCGGGATGGACTTGATCGAGGTAACAAGGAATGAATAAATCGACGTCCATGGCTCTAACTGGTATGAGGTCATACCTATCTGTGATTTAAAAGCAAGGTTCTGTTATTGTGTTGGATTGTATAAATGCAAAGTGGTATTTTTGCAGGGCAAAAACGCGTTAATTTATCATAAGTCTCTTATATTAAATAAGTAGCGTAATATTTTCTCAGCTTGCCACCGATAAATCAGCTTCTGTGGTGTGTATCTCAAGTGGGTAAATGGCGATAAGAAGAACCGTCAGAAATAGGTACGCAAGCCGTATAAAATGGCCTATTTATACAGCCAAACTGCTTAAATCTGACAGTCAATTTTCACAAAAAATATCGTGTTGTTACAGGTCATTATAGCTCGGCACGGCCTCGATGGGAAAAACAAAAAGGTAAAATGTAATTAATTTCTGATCACGTGCGTCGGTATGGAATGCATTTGATCAGGAGAAACGGAGAAACAAAGGTCAATAGTTTAGAAAATTAAGCCACAGATACAGCCCATTTCTTCTCCGTTCCTCTGTTCACCACATAAACACCGAGACACAGCAAGATGCTTAATCAAAACAGAATGAGTTAAAGTCCAGCGAAGAAACGAGCGCCATGTAGCGCAATGCCATGACCACGGCTTGCTAGTTAGGTGATCGGACTAACCATGCGCGCCTTCACCGACGAAGGATAAAGTGCATGACCACGTATGATCAATTGACTGCAATTGCCGGACAAATTCGCAAGCGTTGTAAATTAAAACCCAAAGTCGCTATTTTATTAGGCACCGGTTTAGGCGGCGTGGCAAAAAAAATAAAAGCAGTCGCACGTATTTCCTATAGTGATTTAGATGGCATGCCGCGAGCAACAGCAGAAAGTCATAAAGGCGAAATTGTTTTAGGAAAATTAGCTGGCGTTGATGTCGTGGCCTTTAGTGGTCGCCTCCATTGCTACGAAGGACATGAGCCCGCCGATGTTGTGGTGCCAGTCCGACTGGCAAAAATTCTCGGTGCAAAAGTATTAATTATGGGTTCCGCTGTGGGTGGATTAAGTCCACAATATGATGTTGGTGATATCGCATTATTAGAAGACCAAATTAATTTAATGG
>JAHEDF010000229.1:5599-6494 GCA_024641365.1 Planctomycetota bacterium
GACCAAATGATGAACGTATTGGCCCACGGTGGCCAGATATGTTTAATACCTATGATAAACAATTATTAGCCATCGCAGACGACGTTGCGCTCAGTAAAAAAATGCGCTTACACAAAGCGGTCTATGTCGGCGTCATGGGCCCGAATTTAGAAACCAAAGCTGAATATCGCATGTTGCGCACCATGGGTGGTGACGTCGTGGGTATGAGCACCGTGCCGGAAGCAATCGCCGCTGTGCATTGTGGTATACGCACCTTGGCATTCGCGATTATCACGGATCGCTGCCTCGCTGATGCTTTAGAGCCCGCCAATGTGCAAAAGATTATTGCCGCAGCGAATGGTGCTGAACCGAAGCTCACCGAATTAATTATGGGCGTTTTACCCAAAATTAAGTGACCGCTCGCCTTAGCTAGCGTGTTGGTATGTTGCGGTGCGAAGCCCATTTCGTGCTAGACATCAGCGACTTTCTTCAACACCTTAGCGCTTCATTCCTCACAAATTTTTCATTTAAAATCCATACGGAAAGACCTCATGCACAATCTCACTGTTACCGCGAATCCAGGTAAATCAGATCTCACCGTTGTCATCGTTGGACACAGCTCGGCGAAATTGCCAAAATTAGTTGGCAAACAAGCTGTGCGTATTGCCAAAGGTGAGTTAGATGGGCCGCTTGGCGTTGTCGCAGATGAAGGGATGTTTTTGTTGGTAAAATTATCAGAGAAACCATGGCTGGTCGGTGGAGAAGCCTGGCGTTTACTTGGTAAAACAATTGTTGATGCCGGCCGTGCCGCAAAAGCTGCTCATGTCACGGTTTTAGTACAAGGTGCCGCAGCTGATACCCAATCATTGGTCGAAGGTTTATATTTAGCCGACTATCGTTTTGATACCATGCGCTC
>JAHEDF010000230.1 GCA_024641365.1 Planctomycetota bacterium
CTGATGACCGCTCAAGATATCCTACCGCCTTTAGATGAAATTTGTTTTCGCTTTCTAAACTTAATTTTTTATATGCAGTAAAATTACCAAGTAGATATTCTGAATCAGCTCGTCGAGCTGTAACCCATTGCTGCAAATTTTTCTCCAAAAGTGGAGATCGAGCCACATAGTGATCAAGACAAGTTAATACTTGGTGAGGCTGTTTCAGCTCATCATAAATTGAAGATAAATAGCTGGTTAAAGTGGCACTTTCCGTTTTTTCGATTGCTTCGGTCAACAGTGAAATTGCTTCATCGTCTTGTTCTCTGTTATGTAGTAATCGGGCTAACATCTGTACCGCTGGCCGATAATACGGGAATAATTGCAAAGCACTTCGTACTGCAGATTCTGCCTTTTCGATTTGATCGGCATTTTCATACAAATGCGCATAGGATACGTGGATCCAATGTGGACGTTCACCAAATTCAGATGCTTTTTGCAAATAATCTTCCGCTGTTGAAAAATCATGAAATGCAGAATGCAAGCTGGCAAATAATGTAAAATAATCTACTTGCTCAATTGCTGGGTGCTGTGATTCAATGTTAATGTGCCGTATAAAATCCCAGGCTACAAATGGACCACGCCATTCCCATAAAACATACCCATACGCGACTTTGACACCTAAGGATTGTGGATAATTACGATAAGCACGGATATGCAGATGATTGCTTAAGCGTGGTGCACCCAATTGATTTGCTAAACGTCCAGCAAGTAAAAGCCCGGTTTCATCAGACCATTTTTTAAGCTCGCCAAATTGCGCTACTCCACGTTGATATGCCTGGAGAAAGCATCCACGCCCATACAAGCTCTCTATTTCCTTGTAGTCGTGCGTATTTATTGCCGGCTTTGCATTTGACATATGTTTTATGCTGGAGCGTTTCGTTATTTTGCCAAGTCACAAATAATTCTAATGTCCTGGCTTGGCCAGCGAGTATGAGATCGGCAAGCTCACCTCTACTCTGATATATAATCCACTACAAACTTATTTACCCACCTGCTCACGTGTTGGGATTGTTAGCGTATCGGATTCAGAGGTCTCAACGATGTGCCAAGGACGTTGACGGGTAATCAGCCACCGCACCCCTAAAACATCGCGAATGCCACGAAATAAGCGATTCCCAATACCATATTTACTGCGACCCGTTGTACGCGGGCGATGGTTGACCGGTAATTCACCTATGCGTCCCCCCTGCATGCGGACCAAGGTTGGGAGAAAACGGTGCATGCCATCGAAACGTGGCAATGACATTAAGGAAGACCGACGAGCAACACGTGTTGAACAGCCAATGTCATGCACGGCCGTTCCGGTTAATAACGTGCGCACAACATTCGCAATGCGACTGCTAAAACGACGCAACCAATTATCATGACGTTGTGAGCGAATTCCGTTTATTAAATCAATCGATTCAGCGCGTGCCTTCGCAAATAATTTTGGTAAATCGGCCGGATCATTTTGCCCATCACCATCCAATGTCGCCACCCATTCTGACTGCACATTTATAATACCTGCTAATAATGCAGCCGATTGACCACAGTTGTGTTCAAAGCGAATAAATCGATGCGGACTCGTTAATTGTCGCAATTTGTCGATAGTGCCATCAGTTGAACCATCATCGACCCAAACAATTTCAATATCATAATCGACTGGTGCAAACGCCGTCGTTATCTCGCGCGCTAAAGTCGCAATGGCAGCAACTTCATTCCGCACAGGAATGACTACCGACAACAACGGATTGGTCACGGCGTTGAGGCCAAATTGATCCACACGGGATCTCGATAGGGCGTGCGCACCGTTAACCACTCAACAATGCGCTCACTCTGTTTGATACCTGTATTATTATGCCACCCATATATTAATGACGAACGTCCATCACGTGTGGGACGTATACTAAACATTGGCGTCAGACCGGTATTTGACGCTAAGTCATTTAAGCGCGCCGCTTCCTTTGCGATTTCTTTTTGTCGTTCCTGATCGGCATCGACATCCGGTAAAATAACTAAAATAAAACTGCCTTCGTCAATGCTGAGTGGCTGACTAGAACTCACTTTTGGCGGAGCAGCCATACGAGGACGGTATCCAGGTGGCGGTAAACGCGCCCAGCCGGTTTCGCTATCGACAATAATTATGCGTGGAACACCGTCTTTCCCAGGGTGATAACGTAATTGCCACCAAAATTTATTGTTCGCGTCCGGTTCGCTCGGATCCAATACTTCAATCGGTTCACCCCATTTAAAATCATCGCGAATTTGTAAGTGTCCCGCATTCGAAACTACCTGCGCACGCGTAATAAATACACGGTCTTCACAACCCACTAACAGGGCTAGGACGAGCGCGATGATAAGAGACCAAGTCGTTCGCATGCTATCTCCGTAGCGATAGTTCTAATCTACATCGCTGGGCCGAGCAATGAGCGAAAAAACAAGGCAAACGCCATGAATTAATGGCTGTTTTCGTGCTTTTCCTCCATTACCCGCGACCTAATGCATTCAATTGATCTTCGTCGTAGCCTAAATAATGGCCTAATTCATGGTACAGGGTTTGTTGCACCTCTTCGCTAAATTCACGGCGATTCGTGGTCGCATGCTCATGGGCACGCCTAAATATATATATGCGTGGCGTAATATTTGGTGTCCCATTCGCTCCTAAATCACCACGTTCGTCACCAACAAATAATCCAACCACTTCTGGTTCATCAAAACCTTCCAATAAAACTGGTTCGGCGTAATCTGCTAAAATTAAGGACACTTCTTCTAACGCTTTACGCAAGGTTTCTGGCAAGGCATCAGCTGCTGTTTCCACAGCATGTTGAAAATGGCGCCAGCTTACTCGAAATGGTAATGTTTGTGGTTCCAAACGGGCGCGACTGGCACGTGCAAATGCATGATCAGCAGCACGGTAATTTTTTACACGTTCTTGGACGCAGCCCAACCAGTACCAACACTCCCCATGATCCGGGCGCGCTTTTACCAAGGTGGTCGCCGCTTCAGTTGCGCGTGGCATATCATCCTGGCGATAGGCTTCCCATATCTGTGCAAGACCATCCGCTAAGCTCGCATCGTCTGCGTCTTCAATTTCCTCGTTATCCATATGCATATTGAAGCGCCGTCGTCTCGGGAAGTGAAGAGGGAAAATCGACAGAACTGAAACACAGTGTTTTGCTCTCTGCTTGGCGTGTTCTAGCTGGTGCCGAAGCTTCTAGGTGATCAGCGATTGCGTTGCGATGGCCAGACTCATGCTGCGCACCTGCCTAGGGGAGGCTTGCGAGAAGCCTGAGAAACTGAGTCGGCTACGGTTGTGAATCGTACGCACCATCAGTGACCCTTACACCTGATCCGGATCATGCCGGCGTAGGAAAAGGATGCTGCCCACAATGAGCACACAATTTTCTTTTAGTGTTGCTTCGTCAGTAATAACAAATTTATTTGCTCATTTTAATCTAGCTGCTGCACCCAAGAAACTATGCGTGCACCAAGTACAATTTCACTAACCACTCCCTTGATTTAAACACCTACTGAAAGTTATTTATGCGGACCTACCTTTCTTCTCGCCACGGCTTACCAAATTGCACGCAATTACATTTTGCGCGCCAAGGAATTATTACCGAGGAAATGAAGCGCGTTGCTGAACGAGAAAATCTTCAGCCAGAATTAATTCGTGATGAAGTCGCACGCGGTCGCATGGTCATTCCAGCTAATATTAATCATGTTAATTTAGATCCGATGTGCATTGGCATCGCTTCTAAATGCAAAATTAATGCAAACATTGGGAACAGCGCCGTTACCAGCGATGAAGCAACTGAATTAGAAAAATTAAACGTCGCAACCAAATACGGCGCTGACACCGTCATGGACCTCTCCACTGGCGGCGGTATAGATACGATTCGCGCAACCCTGATTAAAGGCAGTTCCATACCACTTGGTACCGTGCCCATTTATCAAGCAGTTCAGCAAGTTGATAAAGTAACTGATTTAACCATGGATGGTTTTTTAGAAGTAATTGAACACCAAGCCAAACAAGGCGTGGATTATATGACGTTGCACGCCGGTGTGTTGCTGCGCTTCATGCCGTATATTAGCAAACGTAAGATGGGCATCGTCAGTCGTGGTGGCGCTTTGATGGCGGAATGGATGATGCATCACCATAAAGAAAATCCGCTCTATACCGAATGGGATCGGGTTTGTGAAATTCTCAAAAAATATGATGTGACCGTTTCATTAGGCGACGGATTACGTCCCGGTTGTTTGGCTGACGCCAGTGACGAAGCACAATTTGCTGAATTGAGCATTCTCGGCGAATTAACCTTAAAATGTTGGGAACACGGCGTTCAAGTGATGATTGAAGGTCCAGGACATGTGCCGATGGATCAAATTGAAATGAATATGAAAAAGGAACAGGACGTCTGTCACGAAGCGCCGTTCTATGTTTTAGGCCCACTCACCACCGACGTTGCTCCAGGCTACGATCACATCACCAGCGCCATTGGTGCCGCCATCGCTGGTTGGCATGGCGCATCGATGCTGTGCTACGTCACGCCAGCTGAACATTTAGGTTTACCAAATTTAGCAGACGTACGCGAAGGTGTTATTGCGTATAAAATTGCAGCTCATGCTGCTGACGTCGCACGCCACCGCAAAGGCGCACGCGACTGGGACGATGCGATGAGCGATGCACGTTGGAATTTCGATTGGAATAAACAATTCGAATTAGCGATGGACCCAGATCGCGCTCGTGAAAAACATGACAGCACCTTAGGGCACGATGCGTTTAAAACGGCAGAATTCTGCTCCATGTGTGGCCCTAAATTTTGCTCCTATAAAAATTCCCAAGATGTCACCGCAGCGTGGAATAAATATATGGAAGACACCAATGGCAAAGGTGAATTAGCAAACATGCCGGACTCGATTTTGGCGGCCAAAGATGCCGACGTGCACGCGGTGGTGTCTGCCGCAGGCGACAAGCACGCTCCTGGAGAATTGGCAGCTCAAGCTGCAAAAGAACGCCAAGCTGCGCGTAAGGCTGCGTTAGCAGCAAAAGAATAACATGCTACTGAAAACTGGCCTGATTCAGGTCCGTCTCTATTGATGTAACTAATACTCGGCCAGCAGACTCGCACAAAGTCTGCTAGCGAGTATTACATGACTACTCATACTGTCGGACAGCTCGCTTGACGCTTTCCGGTGTATATTTGTCATGGATTCCCGTTTCGGAAAACCTGTTTTTTTCGATCCGTTCAAAAGACGGTGGGGGCGCTTACTTGGCGTTATAATTTCTATCGCCATTCCTATTTTCTTGTTGCTCACGGTTCTGTTAATTAGCGTCTTAGAAAATCCTAGTTTACCCATTCAATCACTACGACAATTAACCACTGCTGAATTACAGGTGTCGTCACCACTTGAAGCCATACCACCACAATTACCACACCCAGATGACACGATCATATCGCCGCGATTAAAACTGCTAGAAGATCGTCAACGCCAACAACAGGCCCTAAATAATCTGCGATTGTTAAATCAAAAAAATAAAAAAACTATAAAAACTGACCAAGAACCAAAGCGCGCCGCATTTCTTGTTACGTGGGATAACAATAGTTTTATATCGCTACAGCAACACATAAATGACATTGATGTTATTTTCCCCGAATGGTTTCACCTTGGCGGCTCACAGGATACATTTATTGATGAAGAATCCCAAGAACGCTCGCAACAATTAGCCTTTATTAAATCACATGCTCCCCGCCTCATCAACATGCCGGTTGTCAATAATTATGTTGATGGCCAATGGGATGGCATGGGAGCCATGGAAATATTACGCTCCCCTTTACGGCGTAATCAAATCATAGATAAAATGGTAACAGCCATTAAATCCGTTGATGGGGCTGGGCTCTGCTTGGATTTAGAAAACTTATCGTATCCACCTGAAACAAATAACGACAAACGGAAAGCAATTAAAAAGAAACTGGCTCCCTTCGAACTGTATTTGTTGTTTGCGCGGGACTTAGCAAAAGCACTCCGGCGACAGAATTTAAAGTTTGCCATTTGTGCCCCACTACAAAATCCAGCATTTCCATATCGCTCGCTAGCAACTATTGCTGATTATGTGGTGCTCATGTCATTTGATGAACACCGGGCTGGCGATAAACCAGGAGCCCTGGCGAGTAATGAGTGGATAAAAAATGGACTCGCTTTACGCGCTGATGATATCCCCAAAAACAAAGCCGTTATAGCGCTCGGCAATTACGCCTATGATTGGTCTGCAAATGGATCTATCCATATGCTGAGTAATAATGACGTTATGCGATTAGCACGAGAAAACCAAGCCGTGTGGTCGTGGGATGCGACCAGTAATAATCCGCATTTAACCTATACGGACCAAAAAAATGAGACTCATCGCTTATGGATGTTAGATGCGACAACCACCTACAATCACATCG
>JAHEDF010000231.1 GCA_024641365.1 Planctomycetota bacterium
CGTGTACCGGTAAATTAGCATTCGATATGCTATTTCAGGCGCTTACCCAACCAGTTGTGCAACGTCATACCCTCACGTGGGAGCTTACTCCACTGCCGGCACGGTGATACCCACACTCGGGTAGTCGTTCGGTCGTACAGGCATTTGCGCCGTGCCTACCGGCTACTAGCATGAGGCCGACTATCCATCCCCAGAATGGGAGAATGTACATGTTCGGCAAAAGCAAAACCGTCATTGGCTTAGATATCGGCTCCTATGCCGTGAAAGCGGTGGCCTTAGTTCCTAATCGCGATCGATTAACATTACAGGGTTATGCGCAAGCGCGCATTGGTTCGCAGGAACCAGTCGAAGTAATTCGTAAAGTCCTCGACCAATTAGGGGTTAGACCAAAACGATTAGTGAGCAGTGTTTCTGGTCGTTCGGTTATTGTGCGACAAGTTGAAACGCCGCGTTTAGCGCCAGAAGAATTAAAAGCGCACATCGCTTATGAAGCAGATAAATATATTCCCTTTGGTAGTGAAGAAGTAATTATTGACTGTCAAACATTACCAGATTTGGAAGAATCAAAAGCAACGAATATGCAAGTGTTATTAGTTGCGGTTCGTCGTGGATTTGTTGAAGATCATATTACGCAATTACGCGCAGCCGGATTAGCACCTGAAGTTGTCGACGTCGACGTATTCGCTTTATCAAATGCTTATGAATTATTAGGTCCAGGCCCACAACCGAACCCAGAAAAAACTGCAACGGCATTAATTGATATCGGTGCGAGTAAGAGTAATATTGCCATTGTTCAAGGCTCACGCTTATTATTTACACGTGAAGTATATTTAGCCGGTAATGAAATTACTGATGCAATTGTCCGTACCTTTAATGAACCAGCAGAAGATGTTGAACGCATTAAAGCCGCACCTGGTGAAGCATTAGAAGCATTAATCGATGCGGCTATGCCAGCGTTTGAAGATTTAGCGAATGAAATTCGTTTGAGTTTTGATTACGTCGAAGGCCAATTTGAAATGGTAGTTAGTGATTTAATCCTGACTGGTGGTTCAAGCCAATTACCAGGTATTCCAGATATTCTTGGTAATATTTTAGGACGTCCGGTACACGTGCTCGATCCATTAGCTGGCCTTGATTTGGTGCCAAGTCGTTATGATATGCACGGACTCGATGCGAACGGTCCATCGTTAACCATTGCCTTGGGTTTGGCTGCGCACGTCCTCGAATTTGAACAAAGAGGATTAGGTGGAGCCAATAGTTTAAATTGGCAACCGCGCCAAGTTCGCGATGGCTCGATTGTGCCTCGTATACCGCAACAAGCCGAAGCAGATGCAAGCGGCAGGCCTTACCAAAGTGGCGCCTATCAAACGGCAATGGCACAACCAACGCCGCCGCCAGCACCGATTCCAATGCAGACGCCTAGCATGCCGGCGCCGATTCCGACGCCAATTCCAATGGAACCGTTGATGCCTCCGCCAGCTGCCCCGGTGATGACACCACCACCAGCAAATCCAGTCGCATCTGGTAAAGTACTCGATTTAGATCCGAGTGAAAATTATGACTCGCCATCAACTGACACCATTTTGAATGATCCAACACGTAGCGCGTTGTTAGTAGTGCTTGATGAAGATCAAGAAATGCCACCAAGTGAACGCCATGAACGTACATCATCGAAATCAGGCCCATCACAAATTCTCAAAGTAGAAAATTTTGATGATGATGAGGATAAAAACGACGGATTACCTGAATTACCGCGCTTATAAGCGTTTATCACTTTTATATGCTAATGGGGCCATGCTTAGGAAACTGAGCATGGCTTCTTTATTGGTCGTGCTCAATCATAGTCGTAGCGAGATCCCTGGACTGATCGCGATTCTGCGCGAGGCTGCCACAAATCATGGCTGACCTTTATAAATTACACCGTTTTACGTGTACCACGTCCGACGAACCGCTCTTTGCGATTTTAGCAACCGCTATTCCTGGGATGTCACGACAGCAAGCACGTATGGCGGTCAAAGGTGGTTTAGTAAAAATTAACGGAACCATTATTAATGAACCGAAGCATATCGTTGCGCAACCAGCAAAAATAGAATGTGATTTACGACAGGGTATTAAATCGGCTTATTACGAAAAAATTCATGGCGCACCTAAACCACAAGCACAGCCAATTACTATTTTATATCAAGATTCACAGGTTGTAGTAGTTGATAAAATGAATGGAATTATTTCTGCACCAAGCCATAAGCCGGGGCAGCTTGATCCAGAACGTGGTCATGTGCCTGAATTAATTCGTCGCATTTATCGTAAGCGCGGTAAAGACTTACGTTTTGTTGGCACAGTTCATCGCTTGGATAAGGAAACCAGCGGTTGTTTGTGCTTTGCCTTACAACGAGAGGCGCAACGTTTATTATCAACACAATTTTCAACGCATGCGGCAGGGCGCACTTATCGCTGTTTTACCGTTTTGACACCCAAGAAAAAACAAGACACCTTGCGTGGTAATTTAACGCGCGATGAAGAAGGGCGCCGCATCATGGTGCATGAAGAAGATGAAGGCAAAGAAATGATCACGCATTTTAAAGTGCTGCGTTCATTTAAATCAAAAGATGACGGACGCGATTTAGGGGCAGAATTAGAGGTCCAGCTAGAAACTGGTCGCACGCATCAAATTCGTGTGAGCTTAGCGGCAATTGGTTGTCCTATTTATGGCGATCCCGTTTATGCGCATCGTGCGAAATTTGCCAAAGGTACACCGTCCTTAATAAAAGCACCACGCATGATGCTGCATGCACACTCATTAAGTTTTGATCATCCCCAGTCAGGTAAACGCATAACGGTTGAAGCACCGTTACCATCTGTATTTACTGAGTTCGCGAAGCAACTTACCTAATAGGCACATGGCACTTATTCAACGCATTCCTTACCAAGATGTGTCGTGGGGGTGGTTAATTACCACGCTGTTATTAACGGCTATGGGCGTGACTTTTGTAATTAGCGCCTGTTATGATCCAGATACAGTATATGGATTAGGTGAAGAAGCGCGCAAACAATTAATGTGGTGGGTAATTGCATTGGTAACCTGCATTACGGCGATGCATGTACCCTTTGCGGTATGGCGTGCGTTGGCCATCCCATTATTTCTTGCCAGTTTAGCATTAGAATTATTTATGATTGTGGCAGCAGGCACGAGCGTTGTGCCTGTCATTAAAGGACAAGCAAATTGGCTGGTAATTGGACCATTGCGACTGCAACCAGTTGAATTTGTAAAATTATCGACCTTGTTGGTGTGTGCGAGATTAGTCGCAAGCCCAGATTTTCATCCAACAAAATTACTCCATATCGCAGCAGCTTTAACACTTGCGGCCATTCCCTCGATTTTACATGCGCGCTCTGACTTAGGAAGTTCTTTAACATTTCCACCTATGATATTTGGTATGTTGGTAGCAATGGGTATGCGCTTAAGTCATTTAACTGTTATTGTACTCACCGTTGTATTGGGTGCAGGCGGTATGTTTACCGTGCTGACCATGGATGCACCAGATTCACCAGTCATTCAAAGCATACAAAATAATTTATTACCACGAACTGGGCCAAAGTCTTATCAATATAAACGTATGCAGGCGTGGTTGAATCCAGATGAATATGCTTTAACCGAAGGTTATCAGGCTTCCCGTAGTATGCGTTCTATTGGTTCCGGACAAATAGTTGGCAAGGGATATTTAGAGGGCGATCAAAATCGCCTCGGTTGGCTACCTGAAAAACACACCGATTTAATCTTTGCAGTGGTTGGCGAAGAGGTTGGGTTTATCGGTTCAACCGTGGTGCTCTTGCTCTTCTTAATGTTTGCCTGGTTTGGTTTACATGCAGCAGCAATCTGCCGTGATCCATGTGGCCGAGCATTTATTACTGGCTATGTTTGTTTGATTATCGGGCAAACCAGCATCAACCTTGCCGTTGCGATGGGTTTAATGCCTGTCACCGGTATTACATTGCCGTTTTTTAGTTATGGTGGTTCAAGCCTATTAGCATGCCACCTCGGTTTAGGCATTTGTATTTCAGCAGCCTTAGCGCCACGCCGCGAACAAACCCGCCTGTAATGAAATTTAATTTATTAAAACAGACATAAATAAAATCGCAGACGGAGCTCAGATCCAAGGCGCATGATGCAATGGCGTAGCGGCGCTACGTTGAGTATCATGCAACGTAGGAGGTGAGCCCGTACTGCGATTTTTATTAACCGACGTCTTTTTGGTCGGTTGAAGTACGTCTAAATAGACGATTTGGCACATAGTTCCAGAATGATGTGCGACGACGAATAATATTGCCATCGGCATTGGTTTCACTGCGATAACGATCAGTAGCTGGAGCTAAGGTGTCTAAAATGTCGCCCATTAATTCCAATAATTCTTCCCAACTTTGGATGCGATTATTGGGATCTCGTGCCATCATCGACATAATTAATTGACTGACGCGACGTTCAACTTTTGGGTTTACTAAATGTGGTGGAATAGGCGACTCGCTTAAACGTTTCACCATTAATTGCACCGGATTCGGATCGCTAAATGGCGTACGCCCAGTAACCGCATGATAAAGCGTTGCACCGAGCGAATAAATATCACTGCGGTGATCACAAGCGGGGCGACCGCCCTGTACTTGCTCGGGAGCAATATAACTTGGTGTTCCAGCTACGGTGCCAACAGGGAAAGCTGTATCGACAGCGGCCAATGCGATTTTTGATTTTGATAATCCAAAGTCAGCAATTTTGACTAATAAATCTTTGGTAAGTAAAATGTTGTCTGGTTTTATATCACAATGCACGACACCCATAGTGGTGTGTGCATAACTGAGCGCTTCCGCAGCCTGACATATTAAAGGCAGTGCAATATCGGTGCTCAAAGTGCGACGATCGCGAATTAATTTGGTCATGGTTTGGCCATCGACCAATTCGGTGATAATATGTGGCCAGCGTCCAACTTCGGTGAAGTCGAATACGCGCAAAATATTGGGGTGGTTTAAGCGCGCCAACAAGCGTGCTTCATTAATGGTCAGCAAGCGATGACTATCGGCATTCGCCCCATCTGGCATCAACACTTTTAGTACCACTTGGAGATCTAACGAGCAGTGGTGTGCAAGAAAAACAATCGAGCTCGCACCGCGCCCAATTTCATTCATTAATTCACATTTGCCGAATACGGCTCCTGGTTCTGGCGGCAAAAACGATGTTACGCGAATGGTGCTGACATCATTTGAATACTTATCATCCTCGCTTGGTGAAAGTGATGCTGTGGGCGAGAAGGCCTCGCCAAAAAAGGCACTTTGTTCTGCCACGGGAGCGCTTTTTTGCGAAGTAGGTCCTGTGTTTTCGACGACTAATGAGCCATGTACCAATGAGCCTTGTTCGTCCTTCTGTGACTCAGCTTTATTTGGCTCTATAGCAATTTTTTTATACGTATCAATTTTTTCAGTGATTTTAGTTTCTGTCAGTGGTGCAGTTATGATTTGTTGGGCAATCGGCTCATCCACGACTGGTTCTTGTGGCATGTCCTCGACATCAGCCAACATTTTTTCAACCACCGTTAAAATAAGTGCCGTGTCTTTTTGAATATTTTTTGCATAACCAGCAACGGTATGAGCGGTTGCTAATTCAAAACGAAAAACAGCGCGGCCAATTAAAATTATTCGTGTCAGTGCTTGGTTGCCTAATAAATCGTTAAAAAAGGCAGCACGGATATTACCGCCATCTAAACATAACGAGGCGCGATTAACATCAGCATCCAAATGCAAAACACCACTGGCGCAAATGCGGTGCAACATTTTTAACAGGTCGAGCAGTTCTTTGCCAATAACGGTTCCGTGAAAACGATCATCTTCGGCAGTGAGTTTTTGATCAGTCATGTGCGCTGTGTCCCAGGCCGGCTCGAAAGGATGGTGAGATAGTAAGTGGGAATACATCAGCGCCACCGCTAATCATGTAGCTGGCTTTGCTGATGCACACATGCCTACTTGGCATGTCGAAAATGTGAGCGATGGTGCGTAAATAACAATGCTTAGGAATGTTACCAATAGGATAGTGAGGACAAAATATGAGTGAAACAGGAACGCTCGTGCGTCTCCAAGCAGTTAAGACCCCTGAGCAGGTGGCGTGGTTGGCCCTGTCTGTCGTGAAGGAAGAAGATCCGCGCCAAGTGCGCATAGACATAGATCCCATCGCTGCAGTGAAACGTGATACGACAAGTTTTTTGCATGAGCTAACCGATTTACAGGCCAAAGTTATTAAATCAGAAATTGTTGGTGGCATATTAATGGGACGTAAACAATTAAAAGGTCTAGGCATGACCGTGCGATTATTATTTCTAGGTGGTAGCTATGGCGATAATGCGCGCGTTGCAGAAATTGCATCAGTTGCGTATGCCGTCGCTGCACATGTTGCTGTCGTATATAGTTTGGG
>JAHEDF010000232.1 GCA_024641365.1 Planctomycetota bacterium
CTGCATTAATATTTTCTGTCTCTATACACCAATAAATTCATGACTGGTGTGATACAACGCGTTCTGTTTTTGATTGGTTATAGACAGGAATATGAGATTAATCAGAAATTGAACCCGATTCGTTCTGATGTATTAAGATTACTTATTTCTCAAGTCATTGCCGTTAAGCTAGTAATATGGCGCACTCGGTTGGATTCGAACCAACGACCTTCGCCTTCGGAGGGCGACGCTCTATCCAGCTGAGCTACGAGTGCAGAACGTGTGCGTCGGAGCAGAATAAGCGCGTGATTCTTGGCGCAAGCCATGGTAGAACGTAGGCTAATCCCAACGCTGGCTTACATCCCACCTTCCAGTGGCGGTTACATCATTTGCCTCTAACTTAGCAAACATGCCCAGTGATCCACGTACCGCACTAAGAAATTGGTTACCGTATATCGCCTTATTGGCGGTTATATTTGGATCTATTTGGTGGTTATTGGTTATTATTAAACCTGTTCATCAAGCATTAATGTTGGCGATTTCCCTGGCTATGCTAACCTATCCGGTTTTATTTTTACCGGTTGATCAGGTTATGTCAAAAATCTTGCGCGAATGGCATGCGGAGACACGGCGTTATTTTAGCGCATTAGCTGCTACCATCATTTTAGTGGCTTCGTCAATCGGCATTTTGTTAACCATTTTAGTGGCGCTGGTTGGTAATTTAAGCAACACCATTCGCCTCGTCATGGGCCTAGCCATTCAGGATGAAGGTCGCACCAAAGAAGTAGTGGAGTTATTAGTCGCTCGCTGTTCAGCACTTGCAGATATGTTTCCAGATCTACACATTAATTTAGATAGCGTACGTCTAACCATAGAAGAGTTAGTTGGTCAATTTTCTGTTGGTCCGGCATTTATTGAATACTTGGTATCCGGCACTGGTGGCTTTTTAGCAAATTGTGCGCTGACCATTGTGACGTTATTTTATTTATATTCGCAAGGTCCAAAATTAGTGAATATGTTAATGGATTTTTTACCCATTAGTTCTGAACAACGCGGCATTATTGGCAAACGGTTTCATCACACCGCCATTCACATGTTAATGGGCACTATCGCTCGCGCGCTAACACATGGCATTGTGTTAGGATTGTTGGCATGGGGCATCGGTGGGTTTAATCCGATATTAGTTGCACTTGGAGCCAGTTTTATTGCACTCTTACCCGTTGCCGGTCCCACTGTTGCTTGGCTACCGTTGGTTAGTGTTTTATGGTCCCAAGAATTAATGTGGCCCGCTATCGCCTTAGGCTTCTGTGCTATTTTAAGCTCAATTCTTATTGATCGTATTGCGCTGCGTTTAGCAGCACGACTTGGTACCGATGAATTATGGCTCAGCTTTTTATTGTTTTTAGCTATTGTCGGCGGCCTTATTGGTTATGGTCCGCTTGGCATTATTTTAGGTCCCGCTGCCGTTTTAGCCGTAACAATTGCCCTGCATGTATTACCTGCCCTTTACGGTGAAACGACGACGATGCCCACCAGCACCAATGAAATAACCGCGGCACCCAATAGCGATCTAAAAGAATCAGAGAAATAATTAAGGCAGCAACAAATACTTACACAATTTGCCCTAAACGTTCGCGCACTAATTCACGTTGCCCCCCTGCATTAACAACGCGTAATAAAATATCGCGGTCTGGTACTTCTAATTTCGATAAAGCTGCCGTGAAGTTGGCAACTTGCGCTTCGGCACGTAAATAGGTGGATAAGACATCCCATAAACGATCTTCACGTAAATAATTTCGACACCATGTCAGGCCTTCTTTATAGACCATTCGACTGGCTAAACGTTTTGCTAAAATAGCTATGCGATGAGGACGTGGAATGCGTTCAACTAAACGATCTGCAAAACTGTTGACCATGACATAGGGACAGTGTGCACGCAAATGACGTTGCCAGGTTGCTTGAAATCCTGGTTCCTCTATGTGATCTTTAATAACATTTTCCAACAGTCCGCTTACGCGATTAATTTCTTCACTAAACATCGGTGACAACGACGATAATGGCTCGACCCGACCACGACGCACCCAGGCACTAACTAATGCACGCGCTTCATCATCTGCACGTGCATGAATAATGTTAATCGTTTCTTTTACATATTGCGCTTTACGTTCAAGAAATTCTTCTTCTGACATGACCAAACCAGCCAACACCTCATAACTGGAACAGATGACACCACCTTTATTGGCAGAACTATCCTTAATGACAACTAATCCCGCTTTTTCCAAATTTGATCGTGCCATAGGAGTGAGAAATATATTTGCCCCTTCTACCATCGCCTTAGCGCTTGGTGTACCATTTTTCATCAAGAATGACTGCCAGTTATTATCATTTATGGTGTAGGGACGCCCCCCACATGGTAAAAATAAATCTGCTTTAATAATATTATGAAGATTATTGCGATACGTTTCGCTGGCTTTGTCGCCGACAACAATAACACATCCATCAGCATGTTTAATTTTATTGGGGTCAAAGCGTGCAACACCTAAGCCTTCATGCACAAGGCGTAATAGTTCCGTCCAGTCTAATCCAGCGGGATCGCATAATGCACCTGTTCCATCGCTAATCGCTATGACTTTGACTCGTTCGCCATGTTCACGATGCATTATTTTTAATAAATTACCGGCAACGTCGCCATCAGGTCCACCAGTCATTTTTACCGTATAGGAATCGTTGGTCTTTATGCCGATTAATGGCAGCACTACTGACACCCATCTAAATACACCTTCGCTGGTAACACCGAATTCTTTATGGTTTATACCCGATCCTGGTTTTGAAGACATTAACGTAGCGGCATGCGGTAAGCCACGAACAGCAGCTCGTCGATAAACCCATTCAATACGTTCAGGCGTCATATTTTCATCTGGACCCAAGAATATTAAATCATGTTCCCGTTCTTCTTCATGTGGCCCAATGACTTCAGGAACAGTTCCAGGCGGTAAAATTAAATCTATTAATGCATCAACTAATTGTTTAACAGCTGCGGTCGGATCGCCACCAGGTTCAACCAACGCAATACATTTACTGCCGCCTTCCGGAATATCTTTATTTTTTAACTGCTGCGCCCAGGCTAAATCATAGACTTCTTTAAGTAGGCCATCACGTGCGCGCTGATACTGTCCGGCATTTCGTGGAATAAGAATACGTAAACCACCACGCGCAGATGCACGGAATCGCACATGGAAACCACGGCAATATGGTCCCGAGAAATAAAATAAACCATAAGGCTTATGAGGGAAACGATCTTCCGGTAATGCGTCTCGATCTATTTTGAATGCTAAGCCAAAACGGCTATTGCGGTAGGCATTGGTCAATCGTACCGCGCCAATAAAACTTAACATCCCTTCTAAAACAACTTGATGCGCCTCAACGTCCACCACGTGAATGCGATTCATTAATTCTTTATATCGTTTATCCCACGCTTTGCGGGAAATGGTTGCTTGCGGTTTGAAACGCGCCGCTAACAAGTTGACAATATCACGGCATATTTCGGGATAGGTTCGTACTACTTCGTCACCAATTTCATCAACTTCTAAATAACGGTTTTCTGGTCCTAGCATTTGACCGCTAAAGGTAATGGCCGCTCGCAAAACGGCTAATTCATCCAATGTGTAAACATTATCTGCAAATAAATCCGCCAAGCCATCTTTGTATTGACGACGTAGGGCACCTAAGTCTTCAGCAACGGCTTCTGTCATACGTTTTGATAATGAACGGCCAGAGCTGGTTGCTAAATAAATAGTACTCACAAGCGATTTATCATGCCCCTCAACTGACGGCACCATATCCATATAACCACGTTGTAATTCAATGCCGTGACGTTTTATGGTACGAGCAAAGTGCAATAATAATTGCCAGGTGTTAATACTACTCGTTGCCGCTAAGAAGCGCGTGCATTGTTTGCCATCAATGTCTTCATCAACCGATAAATGTAAGTCATCAGCACTTTTTAAATTGGACCAAGATAAAATATGACGCACTACACGTTCAACTGAGCTGCGCGCTAAATAACCCTGATCCACCGCATCTAGGTAACGTTTTGCATGTAAACTACATTGATTGTCTTCACCACATACTTCGCGTTCGATAGCTTCGCGATGTGAATTAATATCTACGCCAGCCGGGACTTTACTGGCTCCATAACAAAAGGCGTATAAAAATAATTTTCGATCTTTACTCGTATGTAATTCAAGGCGATGAAAATCACGCACGCCAATAGAACGGATAACATCAAGTAAGGTGTGAGTTTCGGGACGGCCAAATACTAATAATTTTCCAGCTACACCATCGTCTACCATGCTCAGGCGTGTTTCCTGGGCATGACGAAATGCATGCAGCATTTCTAAATGGCGATCCTGCTCATCTGGTTCCGTGGCTTGAAAATAAAAGCGCGGCATTTGACTGGTAAACCACTCGACCGTTTCCTGCAAATCCGTGATTAAGCGCGCATGCAATCGTTCCATCAATGCTTCGACATGGTGTTCACGATTCATAAGTCGGATCTCCTCTACGGTGCTCTACACTACCTTCTGTAGCCTGCGGAAAGCTACAACTCCTGGAATAGACGCGAGCTAACCGGCGAGCCTTTCACTGGATCAGACATTTTGCTGGATCAACTCGTGCGCAATACAGCACTCAACAAGCGCAAAGGAACACCATTTTCACGTTAGCGAATTGCTCTATTCACCCGTATAAGCAACACCAGATCTGGTTATCGGAGGTATGTTTACCTATGCGTAAACACGTATTGTTCTTAACGAATGCGCTATTCCTGAGTGTGCTGAGTGCTGGCGTCAGTTCCGCTTACTCGGCAGAGATAGATGAAGCATTCTTTGAAAATCGCATTCGTCCGCTGTTCGTAGAAAAGTGCCATAAATGTCATTCCCATGAAAAAAATAAAAGTAAGGGCGGTTTATTCGTCGATTCGCGAGACGCGTTGCTGAGTGGCGGAGATAATGGTACCTCCATCGTACCCGGAAATGCAGATAAAAGTTTATTAATTACTGCAGTCAATTATGTCGACCCTGATTTGGAGATGCCACCCAAAAATAAATTGAGCTCAAAAGAAATTGCAGATTTAACGGCATGGGTAAATGGCGGTGCTCCCTGGCCCAAAGAAGTCGCTCCAACTGGTGGTCATAAAGAAGGACCAATTAAACGTGACCCCGAAAAACATTGGGCATGGGATCCAGTAAAACCCGTATCACCACCAATACCTAAAAGCTCATGGGCTCAATCCCCAATAGATCAATTTATTGAACAAGGTTTACGTGATCATCAATTAAAACCTGCTCAAACCGCCAGCCCTCATGAATTAATTCGGCGGGCTAGTTATTTACTTACTGGGTTACCGCCAACAGCAGCAGAAATTGTTGAGTATACCAATGATAAATCAGGCGATGCATTTCAAAAAATGGTCAGTCGCTATTTAGCGTCACCACGGTATGGCGAACATTGGGCTCGTCATTGGTTAGATTTAGTACGCTATGCTGAATCGCGTGGTCATGAATTTGATCCAGACACGCCTAATGCCTATCAATACCGAGATTATGTCATACGTGCATTAAATGCAGATGTACCTTACGACGAATTTGCGCGCGAACATATTGCTGGAGATTTACTTAAAAAACCGCGCGTTAATCCCGAAAATGGTTTTAATGAATCGGTGATCGGAACTGGTTTTTGGTATTTAGGAGAAATGGTTCATTCACCGGTTGATATCTTTCAAGATGAAAGTGATCGCATAGATAACCAAATTGATGTGATGGGCAAAACGTTTATGGGCATCACCATTGGTTGTGCGCGTTGTCATGATCATAAATTTGATCCCATAACCGCAAAAGATTATTATGCATTAGGCGGCATTGTTCGAGCCAGTCATTATCGTTTGGCTCGTTTTGAAACAGAAGCTCATAATCGAGACATAGCAAAACAATTACGTGACTTCGACGACTCACAGCAAAAAGCCTTAACAAACGCGGTTAGTCGCAGTCTCAAACCGACCGTATCACAAGTTGGAGCTTATTTATCTGCCTGTTTAGAAGTTACAGATGAAGCGAGTATTAGTAAGATCGCCAACAACCATAAATTAGATCAAAATCGTCTTAAAGCTTGGTGGGAACACTTACAAAACATAACCAATGATCGTAATGATCCCTTTTACACGTGGGCACAGCTTGTTAAAATACCTGCAAAACAGCGTGACGGTAAATTTAATAAATTATTTAGTGATGAACAACGACGCATAACAGATGGCCATCTCGCATTTCAACAATCATGGAAAAATGCGACCATACTGGTTAATTATCAACAAGTCGATGCGCCGTGGTATACTGATAGTCCAATTTTCTCTACGCAGCCCTATGCTGCCGGACACGTGCAAATTACTCCTGTT
>JAHEDF010000233.1 GCA_024641365.1 Planctomycetota bacterium
AGCGCACTATGCCAGATGCTGATACGTATGCGTCATCAGGTGGTAGTATAATTTCACAGGCACCTGATTTATTACGCTGGTTATTGATGATTCGTAACAAAGGAAAACATGAAGGTGCCATATATTTAAAAGAAGAAACCGTCGCAGATATGTTAACCAAACACACATTAGGGTTAAATGCACGTGGCGGTTTATTTGTTCGCGCAAAAGATGAACAAGGCAACCCAACCCTCTATGGTCACACAGGGTCCAGCGGAACAAATGTGTGGTATGATGTGAAACAGGACACGATAGGCATTATGCTAACGCAAACAAAGGGCGATGATATTGTGGAATTTAGAAAAAAACTGCAAAAAATGATAACAGCAGCGATTGGCGAGAAAAAATAATTATAATTTTGTAATTTGTGTTAGTGCAAGTGTGCTTGAACCAATGGATCAACTAATAATGACGCACTTGATTCTTGCCGCATCAGATCGGCAAATTGTCCCTGACCCACAATTTTCCCATTATCTAAAACGGCGATTTGTTGGGTCAGATGCATAATTTCCCCAAGATCGTGGCTAACATACAACATCGGAATTTCAAATTCATCACGAATTGTTTTAAGTCCCGCCAAGATATCAGCGCGGTGTAGACGATCCACGGCATTGAGCGGTTCATCCAGTAGTAATAAATGTGGTGAAGCCAATAAAGCACGGCCCAAAGCTAATCGTTGACGCTCTCCACCTGATAAAGTTGCTAATTTACGAGTAAGTAGCGGCTGTAGTCGGAGTAGGTCAATTACCGGTTGGAATTGAACACGGCGTTGTGACGGTTCTAATAAACGTTCACCGTAACGAAGATTTGCCTCGCCATTCATGTGAGGAAACAAAAGCCCTTCTTGAAATACAAAACCAATCCGACGTTGCTGCGTGGGCACATGTGTATTTTTATTGTGATCAAAAAGTATCTGTTGGCCAAATTGAATAAGACCATTATTGGGGCGCAGCAATCCAGCAATAACTTGTAGCAACGTACTTTTCCCAGAGCCAGAGGGTCCAAAAATTCCGGTAATTGGTTCAGTAAATTGACAATCAATTTGCAGCTGAAATGTCCCACGCGTGATGTTGAGAGTGCATGTTAAAGCGGATTGGTTCATAAACGCCCTCGCTTCCAACGCCTATTTAACCATTCGCTGCAAGCCAAGGCGATAACTGATAAAATAATTGATATGACAACTAATCGAAGAGCTGGTCCATCTCCATGTGCACTTTGGCTGAGGCTCCAAATCGCGACTGGAATGGTTTGTGATTGTCCAGGAATGTTTCCAGCCAAGGTAATGGTTGCACCGAACTCACCCAAACTGCGCGCAAAAGCCAGCATCAAACCAACAATAATCCCAGGAATCGCCAGTGGAAAAGTAACCGTCATTAATATTTTAAATGGTGAAGCACCGAGTGTGGCAGCGACGTCCTCATAACGACGGTCAGTCATTTCAATTCCTAAGCGAACACTGCGCACTAATAATGGCAACGCCATAACAGCAGCCGCAATGGCGGCTCCTTTCCAATTAAATGCGAATTCAACACCAATGCTATGCAGCCAATTACCAAATGTGGATCCACGTCCCAAAACTAATAATAAAACATAACCAGTGACGACAGGTGGTAACACTAAAGGTAAATGTACGAGCACATCCAGCGCGGTTTTTCCTGGAAATTGATGACGTGCCAGCAACCAACCAAGCACAATTCCTGGGATTGCTAATAATAATAAACTGGCACCAGCAACCTGTATGCTCAGCCATACAATAGCCCATTCTTGTGTGCTTAGCATGGCGCTGCCCAATTTGCCTGACAGTGATAAAACTGCATGATCATACTGTTACTAATTTCAATACACAAACGTCGGAATAATTACCAATGTTAGAAACTATAGAAACGGAGAAATGGAGAAACGGAGTGACGTGGCTTTGGTCTTTTCCCAATTCCCTGAATTTATTCTCTGTTACTCCCTTTCTCTTATTCATTTTCTCCCCATTTTGTGAAATAGGTATGCCCGACTTTGTAATTAATTACCAAGTCGCTGTTGTAATTCTTTTGCTTGTTGATCAGCCGGATACTTATTGACGTGCAATGCCAGTGCTACCCGCGCGTCATCAAGTCGCTTTTGCGTAATATACAAGGCTACTAAGCGTAAGGATGCGGCAGCAGCGGCAGGACTGTCTCCTTTTGCGGCAGTCAAATATAATAATTCAGCAGTCGGAACATCACCACGTTGTTGTGCAAGTGATCCTGCCCATGCTAAAATAGAGGGGTCATTTTCTCCACTGCCGATCAAAACATCTAACGAAGCCGCTGCTGATTTCTCATCATTGGCCTGAATAGCTAAGCGCGCAGCTAATATGCGAAGATCACGATTTTGCTTTTGTTCAGGAATTGCCGCCAGCCATTGACGGCCTTGTTCTAAATGTCCGGCATCGCTCGCGGCTCGACTGGCGGTATACATTAATGCGGGATCATTCAGTGATGCTGCATTAGCTGGCGTACCTATGAGCATTGCATAATTCGCATAGGCGGCCTGCGGTAAATGTCGCGCTAATTGCATATCGGCTAATGAACGACGATTACTGCGATCATCTGGTTTAATTAAAACTGCTGATTCGAGTGCTGCTAATGCTTCATCATGCCGATTGGTTTGTTGCGCAACATATGCTAATTGTTTCCATAAACTGATATCATGTGGTGACTGATCTAAGATGGCCAATACGGCTTGTCGTGCTTCCTCATAACGCGCGGCATTGAGCAGCACTGATAACTCAAGGCGTCGTAGTGTTGGGTCATCAGGAAATCGTAAAATTCCTTGTTGCGTAGCGACGCTGGCTAAACGCCAATCGCTCGCATTAAAAGCGGCTTGTGCTAAAAAAACTAATTCCTGACGATTGCCAAATGTTGCATCAATGCCAAGTGCAGCTTCACGACTTGCAGTGAGCCAATCCTGTTTGGCCGCAGCGCATTGTGCTAACCCGATATGTGCCTGTCGTAATGTAGCATCAGCGGCAAGCGCATCATTAAATGTTTGCTCTGCCTCGGTGCGCAAAGTAGCGCTGGCCTTTTCATCTTTGGTAATGAGCGCTAATCGCCACTGCGTTTGCGCCGTGGCTAAGGTGAGGAGTGGATGGCCTTTACCTTGATAAGCATTTATCTGCTCCATGGCAGCTTGTGGTTCAGATCTAGCAATCGTATTTAATAATTTAGCAACCTCTGCACTGACGGTGCGATTTGATTCCTCGGCTGTGCCCAGGACCTGGCAACAATACAACATGCAAACTAAGATAAAATAACGCATCATTTGAGTGTCCAATCAATTACTAAATCTTTGGCTGAGGCAACGGGTTTTCCGCGCAGACGTGCAGGTCGAAAAATCAGACTGCGAGCAAGTTCGCGCGTGGCCGATTCGAAAACCCCTGGTGGTGTACTTTTGTAAACATGAGCGGCCTGCACTTTGCCTTCATGCGTTATGGTGACGCGCACATAGGTTTGACCGACAATGCTGCGTAAGCGAGCAATGCGTGGATAAAATCGTTCTAAATCGAAGGTAGATTCTAATTGCGCTGGTTCATCGGGCGCTTCGTTATTTGGCCATAACGTCGAATCATTATTATTTACCTGCGCCGTAACCGTATCGAATGCAGGTACAGCAACCGGTAAATCAATTAAGGAATCAATAATTGGTAAAGGGGGCAATGTTAATGTCGCTAGTGGGTTTGTCGCAGGAATATCTAAAGCTGGCAATGGTACTGGCGTTGGAGAACTCGCTGCCAGCATTGGCTGTGGCTCTTTGACGCTTGGCGGTGGTGGTTCAGGTGGCGGCGGCTCAACGTGTCGAAATTGAATGATGCTTATTGGGGGTTCAATAATTGGATGCTGTAAATTACTAATTTGTGACAGGAGTATAACTACCACTATATTTGAAATGACGGCAATGGCAACGGCAGCCCACCACGCTGTCCATGGTCGCCGTCGTTGAAAACTACGTGTGCGTGGTAGTGCGTTCATGGCGTCACTTTTTTGTAGCGGCAACATCAACCGATGTTGCACCAGCTGCGTTACAGGCATCCATAACTTGTAATAGCAATCCGGTTGGTACTTCGCGGTCTGGAATGACAACAACGCTGGTGGTATTAGCCGAACGCATGGCAGCATGCACGCTAATTTGCACGTCGTTTAAGGGGATGACTTGCGGACCAATGTGAATGGCACCTGATTTTACAATAGCGACAGGGACAAAGCCGTTGGCGACGGTGGTAGCTTGGGAACTAGCCGGACGTTTAATGCTGACCGCAGCTTCTTGCATAAATGACGTGCTAATAACATAAAAAATTAATAAAAAGAACACCACATCAATTAATGGAATAACATTGAGGTCAATTTGTTGTTGGGCTTGGCGTCGACGATGGAGGAATTTCATGCGTTCCTCCGTGCTGCACTTACTAAGGGTGATTCATGCGACGACTTAATTTGGTCGTGGTCTAATTTTTCGCGCACCACCATTTCACGATGTTGTGCTAGTTGTGCGACACGACGACTAAGCGCCCATTCCCACAATACCGCGGGAATCGCGAGTGCCATTCCGTATTGTGTTGCGGTTAATGCCAGTCCAATACCTGCACTAGCATTTTGCGCGACCACGGTGCTCGACAAACCAAAAAGACCTAATTGTCCAAACGTATCCACCATTCCTGTTACCGTTCCTAATAAACCAAGTAATGGCAAACTTGCAGTCAGTGCACGAATGACCATAAACCCACGCGTTAATTCTAATTCTTCGGCGAGTGCGACGTAACGAGCAGCAAAAGCGCGCCAATGAACACCTTTTTGTCCGCGATGTTCGCTCCGCATTATTCCCAGTAATTCATCGCGTCGTTGTTGGCGGCGAATGCCAAACAAGACCACGCTACGTTCTGCAAGTAATGTATATAATATGACCGCCACCAAAAACATGATGGGCATTAAAATATCGCCGCCGCTCCACCAATTGTATAATTGGTCTAACATGAAAAATGACTCCGATCATTTTGCGTAGCCGTTTTCATACTGTCGTTCCTGGATGGTCGTGCTCACTTAAACCAAGTACACCACAGGCAGCTTCTTCTAATAATTGTGACCGACGATCGGCCAAACGACCGAGCCATGCATGTAATAATAATAATGGAATAGCGACTAACATACCGGCCTGTGTGCAAATTAAGGCTTCACTAATGCCACCGGATAAGGACTTGGCATTACCAGATCCTTGCGCAGCAATGACTGCGAACATATCAATCATACCAGTGACTGTCCCTAATAACCCAAGGAGTGGGGCAACACCAGCTAACACCGCAATGGCAGGAAGGCCACGCGTTAAAAATCCAGTTTCATGAATTAGTGCTTGTTCGACAGCAGCCTCGCGTGCTTCGCGAGAGCGCGCATGAGCTTCTAGGCCTGCTGCTAATACGCGATCCAGTGGTGTTTTTGCAGTGGCGACTAAGGCTTGTGCGGCCTGAATACCATCGCGGCCCAATGCGGTTGCGACGGCCACTAAACGCAGTGGATCGACGCGTCGTTGCATCAAGGCAATGGAACGTTCTATGGCGATAACAATACCTAAAATAAAGACAGCTATAATTGGCCAAATGAAAAAACGTCCGGCCTCAATCCATTCACGTAAACTACGATGCACGGCTGGTGGTTGTTGGGCTGCTTGGCCACTGGCATCAAGAGCAATAAATGCTGGTAAGCCGTCTGAAATTGAGGGGGTTGCAAGTTGTGCAGGAAGTTCAGGTCCGGTAACGATCCACGCTTTGCCATCAGCGCTTTGCTGTAATAGCCCAGTTGTTTCTTTGGTTGGCCCTATAGCGATAGCACGTGCCTGTCCTAAACGCATTACCGGAACGACTTCTGGGCGGCCGTGTCGCGCTATGACTGATTCATCCTCCACGCGCAGTGCTAATTTCTTGGGCAATTGTTGAGCGCGTTTTTCAATGGCACTGAGGGCGTCGGCGAGCACTGGTATTTGGCCAGCGTTTAATGGTATGCGTCCAGCAATAGCCGCACGCTCAAGTAATTGTTTTAAGATCTGTTGTTCTTTTTTTTGCGCAGCAGTTTGTTCAGTTAATTTATTTTGCGCAGCAGTAACAGCGGCGTCAGCGGTTGCGAGCCGTTGACGAGCGGCATCACTTGCAACGAGCGCAACATGGACCTGTTTTAGCAATGCAGCGTGTTCTTGTGCTATGCGCTGACGCGTTTGAGCTAATTGATTTTCCGCTGCTTGCCGCACCTGGTCACTGCGTGCAGTAAGATTTTCTTCTGCGAATACCCCACTGGTTAGGAAGGCGGCACAAACAACAAAAAAAATCAAAGAATTAAATAATTTCATCGCGGCACCACCACAACGTGTGCTTG
>JAHEDF010000234.1 GCA_024641365.1 Planctomycetota bacterium
CTTCAACACAGATTACTGGGTTAAGGGAGTGGCAGCTTAGACGCACGACGCCTTGCGCAAGAGCGGTCAAAGGCTGGACGGCGGATCACTCGCTACACCATAGGAAGCATGCGCAGACTCTTGGCAATTATCGCCAGCATTTTGGTCGTAGGAATTGTGGTTTCTTGGCTTACGTGGGCCACGCCACGTTCGCCAGCACCAGTGATCGCACTGTCACTGCCACGTACGATTGATCCGTGTATGGCAACACGACAGGATGAATTTCGTTTAATTACTGCTTTATTTGAACCCTTAGTGCGACTCGATCCGAAAACTTTGCAACCACAACAAGCACTTGCAACACATTGGGAAACAAATAGCGATCAATCAATTTGGACATTTCATTTAGATAAACGCGCGCGTTGGAATAATAATAGTCCAGTAACTGCTGCCGATATGCGTCGTGGATTATTACGGCACCTTATTACCCAAAGTCCAAATGCATTTTATTTAGAAGGATTAGTTGAAAAATCATTTTTAGAAGAAAATGATTTAGAAATTCGCCGCACTATTTTAGAACGTGATATTGGCATTCATTGTCCTGATGAACATACGCTGGTAATTGAGCTCACACATCCCGCTCCTTATTTAACTGCCATATTATCTTTATCGGTTTTTGTTCCTTTGACCGTTGAGCAGGATCGTGATGACGATAGTGCGCGATTAAGTTGGACAGATCCCAAAAAAATAATTGGGAATGGACCGTTAATTGTTACCGCCTACACACCGCGCTATGCCTATCATTTTTCGCCGAATCCTAATTATGGCGGCGCCCATCCAGCGCAGGGCGATGTGCATGTGGCGGTCGTTGAAAGTCCCGGGACTGCCATTCGCCAATATCTAAGCGGTGATCTTGATGCGGTTTTAATGATGCCGGCCGATGCCGTCGGGGACTTTAATCGCGCTCAAGTACCTGGATTAATGCAGTCTTCCTCGCTGAGCACCTCGTTTTGGCGTGTGCGCATGGTGCCTCGCCCCAATGAGGACCCGGCTGTTACTAAAGCGCTACAACATCCCCTCCTGCGCCGTGCATTAGCAACCGGCATTAATCGTGAAGAAATCTGTAATGACTTATTACAAAAAAATGCTATCCCAGCTACGACATTTGTACCTGCGCCATTAAAGGATTATTTACCCTACCACGCTCCAGTGGATGTGCTCAAGGATAATATCGAACAAGCCGTTAAGGATATAGAACAAGTTAAAAAGGACTTAGGTTCGATACCGGTTTTAGAAATGGTGGCTCCGAGTCAGCCTGCTGAGCGCCAGAGCATTGCCGAATTAATAGCGGATCAATGGCGACGTAATTTAGGCGTTCAAACCCGTTTAACTATATTACCAAATACAGAAATTCGTAGCCGTGAAAAAAGTATCGATTATGATTTTGCTTACGCCGCATGGTTAGGAGACTTTTTAGATCCAACCACCTTCTTAGATTGTTTTCGTACTGATGCTGGTGCGAATCGAACTGGCTTTGCTGATCCTGCCTATGATGCGGCACTTGATCTAGCCGCAGCGTCAATTGGCAAGAAACGCTGGGATGCTTTAGAAACGGCAGAATTACGCTTAGTACAGTCGGTTCCGCTTATTCCATTAGTACATAGTGCGAGTTCTATATTGGTCCGTCCAAATTTAGACGGCATAATTGCAAATCCACTTGAAATTGTTTACTTTAGCGATGTGAAGTGGCGATAATTATTTTAAACCACGTCATATTCATTATAATTATTTACTTAAATACTGATAATTTATAAATTAAATTAGATATTTTGGCCTATTTTTAGAGCGGCTGCGTCCCCGCCGTGTGCTCGCGGCACACGCGCAACTTTGTAAGTGCTTGTCCGGCTTAGACCGGAGCAGGTTCGACCAGCAATGTCACCGTGACGCGATTGGCAGATTGCTCAACCGATGCGATGACATCTAAATTCGCGCCTAATTGTGAGCGAAACCGTTCGGCTGCATCACGAGCAGCAACTGGATCCGGTTCACCATTGGCGTCGAAATGATCGAAGCGATCAGTACCACCGCATGCGGTGAGATAATTGACCAAGCCTTCGAGCTGTGGGGAGACTACTGGCATAGGCGTTCTCCTTTTACTAAGTGTACTTTCCAGAAACGGGGTCGCTGGTGCAAGAGCCACAAGTTTCTACATCTTGCTGGGTGTTGTGTACACTCGGTAATTGCGTACTTGTAATTGGCTCTAAAGCGTGCTGTTCCTGTGTCGATTTTTGCGGCTCTCCAAGCGGCATCCACCAATAATATAAAATCGTAGAAATAATTGCCCAGCCGGCCTTAAAAATAGGTAAAAAACGTCCACTAATTTTGCTTTCGCCAGCCGTGCGCACTTTTGCATCAACCGGTATTTCTTGTACACGTAATTGCAGACGGAATGCTTTGACTTGCATTTCAGCCGTCCAACCAAAAGCGGTATCGCGCATATTAACACGCGTTAATGCAGCTCTAGAAATACAGCGAAATGGCCCCAAGTCGGTCACGCGGACACGATATAATAATCGCATTAATGTAGCAGCAACAAAATTACCCATGCGCTGTGGCGGGGTTAAAGCACCAACCGCAGCCTGACCTAATACGCGACTACCAATAACCAAATCGGCATCATTGTTTAAGACTGGTGTGACTATCGTGGTTAGTTTTGATAAATCATCGGCACCATCCGCATCACAAAATAACACCGCATGCATTGTTGGCGGCACGACTGCCAAAGCGGCTAAACAAGCGGCTCCATAACCACGTTGTGGGGCAAACGTCACGACTGCACCTGCCGCACGTGCAACAGCTGCCGTTGCATCACGACTCCCATTATCCGCAACTATGATGTGTTTAATTCCGTGCGCCTGTAATGCCGAAATTACCGCGCCAATAGACAACTCTTCGTCTAGAGCCGGTATTATCGCTGCAATCGTGTCAAAGCATGGCGTTGTCATGTGGGGCGACTTTTCTAGATCCTTTACACAGCTGTGTACGTGGGAGGTCCGGCGCTGATTGCTGTCGTTTGCTGGTAACCACTGCATCGTACGTCACAGTCGATTCCAGTCAGGATGCGACATCCTCATACGCATGCGCTTTAACAACCATGCTTCAGGACACGCTAACAAAACAATTTTATAAACGTAAACAACTCATGACTCAAACCAATGCCGTTCAAGCACGCTATGGAGCCGCTGCGCAAGCCGTTGAAGCCGCGCTGTGCTGCCCCGTGACCTATGATCCACGTTATTTACATGCCATACCTTCAGAAGTCATTGAGCGCGATTATGGCTGCGGTGATCCCAGTGCTTTTGTGGAGCCAGGCGACACCGTTTTAGATTTAGGCAGCGGCGGAGGAAAAATTTGTTTTATTGCTTCACAAGTTGTAGGCGCACACGGTCGCGTAATAGGCGTTGATCGTAATCGTGACATGTTGGCACTCGCACGTTCAGCTGCGCCAACCGTAGCAAAAAATATTGGCTATCAGAATGTTTCTTTTCGCTGTGGTGCGATTCAAGATTTAGCTTTAGATTTAGAAGCCGTTGAAACGTGGCTAACATCGCATCCGGTTATTACCCGTGAAGATTTATTTGCATTGCAGGCAGAGCAGCAGCGCCTGCGCCGTGAACAACCGATGATAACTGATGCGAGTGTCGATGTGGTGGTATCTAATTGTGTGTTAAATTTAGTTGATGATGCCGATCGCACGGAATTATTTAAAGAATTATTTCGTGTTATAAAAATTGGTGGCCGCGTTGCCATTAGTGATATTGTTTGTGATGAAGATGTCCCCGATACATTACGTCATAATCCCGAATTATGGTCTGGCTGCATAAGTGGTGCATTTCGCGAGGATAAATTCTTGCAAGCCTTTGCCGATGCGGGATTTCATGGCGTCACTCTGGCAAAACGCGATGAAACCCCATGGCGCACAGTAGCCGGAATTGAATTTCGCTCAGTTACCGTGGTTGCCTATAAAGGGATTCAGGGACCGTGCCTGGAGGGAAATCACGCTGTTATTTATCCGGGTCCGTGGAGTGAAGTGCGTGATGACGATGGGCATATTTATAAGCGCGGCGAACGAACGGCCGTGTGCGTGAAAACCTATGGGGTATTAACGCGTGCCCCCTATCGCGATCAGATTGTTGGGATACCGCCCTATCGCGCTATTCCAGAGTCTGAACAACAAGCATTTGTATGTCAGCATAATAATATCCGTCCGGCATCAGCTACAAAAAATGGTGACAAGCCAGAAGATTATCATACCGATCAAAGTTGTTGCCCACCTGGCGGTTCGTGTTGTTAAAAATAAGTGAGGAATTCTAGTGATCGCTCGTCAATTACCGTGGTCAGAACCTGTTACCCGTACGCATTTGCAAACACTGCAAATTAATTTGGGACGTTTTTGTAATTTAGCATGCATCCATTGTCATGTTGAAGCTGGACCAAAACGCAGCGAAATGATGAATACAGAAACCTGCGCGCGCATCATTGATTGGATGACACAACATCGTCCAACAATCGTCGACCTGACTGGCGGTGCACCTGAATTAATTCCTGGGTTTCGTGAGATCGTGATCGCAGCACGACAAATTAATGCCACGATTATTGACCGGTGTAATTTAGCCGTACTTGATGAACCAAACCAAGCGGATTTGGCAACTTTTTTAGCGGACAATCAGGTCATGATTGTGGCAAGTATGCCGTGTTATTTGCAAGACAATGTTGATGCCCAACGTGGGAAAGGAACGTATGATCGCTCGATCGCCGGTTTAAAAAAATTAAATGCTATTGGTTATGGCAGAGACAGTAATTTACCACTCAATCTCGTCTATAACCCAGGCGGCATTGCTCTGCCTCCGCCAGAAAGTAATTTAGAACCTGCATATCGCGAACGCTTAAAAAAAGATTGGGACATAGATTTTACACACTTATGGTGTCTCGCCAATGTCCCGATAACACGGTGGCGCAAACATTTAGAAAGAAATAATACTTTATCCACTTATGAGGCGCGATTAGAGCAAGCCTATAACCCCGCTACCTTACCTGGACTAATGTGTCGAACCACAATTAGCGTGGATTACCAAGGACGTTTATTTGATTGTGATTTTAATCAGGCCCTTGGTATTAATTTAGGAGGAAAAGAACCGCAGTATTTATGGGATGTTACTCCAGATGAACTCAGCAGCGGAGACATCGCTATGGCAAGTCATTGTTTAGCTTGCACGGCAGGATGTGGATCAAGTTGCACTGGATCGGTGACCAAAGGATAACGCATGCGCACCATTGTTATTATTTTATTGGTCGTATCTCACAGTGCTCATTCGCATGCGGTCGAAATTGTAACGCCAACCATCACTGCGCCACCATTGGATAATAAACACACGTATTTAGCCACCGTCTTACAGCAAATAGTAAAACCAAACGGTGTTGATTATGCTACATTACGCAACGACTTAACTGCTTTAAATACCTATCGCGCACAGCTTGCCAAAACTGTGGTGCCAACAGATGCGGCAGATAAAATGGCCTTGTATATAAATGCCTATAATGCTTTTACGCTTGCTTTGGTTGCGGAAAAATTACCCGAAGATCAAACGACGTGGAAAACGTGGAGCATTAAAAAAACTGGCGGCTGGTTCACTGCGGTGTGGAAATATTATACCTTCGAATTAGCCGGTTCGTGGGTCACGCTTGATCATGTGGAGCATGCCTTACTTCGTCCGCTTGGTGACCCGCGTATTCATTTCGCTATCAACTGTGCGTCGCGCAGTTGCCCTGCTTTAGCATCAACTGCTTACCTCGGTAAAGATCTGGATCTGCAATTAGAGCAAGCAGCGAAATTATTCGCAAATAATTCTTATCACCTGCGCTTAGAGAATAATACGGTTATTACCAATCCGATTTTATCTTGGTTTTCTGACGATTTTGTCCTAAGCGGAGGAGTTAACTCATTTCTAGGTAAGCGTCTACCTGATGGCGCGTTAAAAAAACAATTGGCTTCAGGAGCCAGTCTCACTTATTTTTCCTATGACTGGTCATTAAATATGGCCGCTGAAAAAGTAGCTCCATGACGACGTTCATAACCAGTTGTGCCATGGTTATTTCCGTGCTCTATAGCGCTGCTTTATGCGCATTAGCCGTCTACGGTATGCACAGTTTATGGCTGCTGTATTTATACATCCGACAACACAAGCGCATGCGTGCGCAAGAAGCCGTCGAAAAAGAACTCGTCATTAATGCTGATAATTTACCGGTCGTCTTGGTGCAGATTCCATTATTTAATGAGCGCGATGTAGCCGAACAAGCTATTGCCGCCTGCGCGGCATTACAATATCCGAAAAATAAATTACATATTCAAGTTTTAGACGACAGCACTGATGACACGGGTGTTG
>JAHEDF010000235.1 GCA_024641365.1 Planctomycetota bacterium
GCCACCCATTGGAGGCACGCCATGAGTTTTGTTCGTGTCGATAATTTGTCACGTTCATTTGGCGATATTCATGCCGTTCGTGACGTTAGTTTTAGTTTTGATACCGGTGAAATATTTGGCTTTATTGGTCCGAATGGTGCCGGCAAATCCACGACCATGCGCATATTGGCAACATTAGATTTACCATCGACCGGAGATTGTTCGATCGCCGGTCTTTCAACCGTCGACGATGCCGACCAAGTACGACGCCTAATTGGATATATGCCGGATAGCTATGGCACCTACCCCAACATGACGGTCTGGGAATATCTAGATTTCTTTGCACGCGCCTATGATTTACGAGATCCTGCTCGATTACGGGCGGTCAATGATGTCGTCGATTTTTGTCAATTAGGCGAATTACGCGAGAAATTAATTACCACCTTATCAAAAGGTATGAAGCAGCGCCTCTGTTTAGGACGCTGTTTAATTCATGACCCCAAATTATTAATTCTCGATGAACCAAGTGCCGGCTTAGATCCACGCGCTCGCATTGAGTTTCGTGAACTCCTCCGGTTATTAGCTAAACAAGGTAAAGCGATATTTATTTCGAGTCATATTTTAGCCGAACTCGAAGAACTTTGTGATGGCGTCGCTATTATTGAACAAGGACGCATGGTTCGTAGTGGTCGTGTTGGGGAAATGAAAGCGAGTATTAGCGCAGCCTTAGAAGAACGGGCGACAGCTGAACCAAGTAAACACGTTACGGTCTTAGAAATTCGCTTAGTCACCCCACATGAGCGCGCTGCGATTATTTTAGCTGAGCAACCTGAGTTGAGTGAAGTTGCCATTGAAAACACCTTAATAACAGCGCAGTGCAGTGGCGGCAATGCAGTGCAAGCTGCCGTATTAAAACGATTAATTGATGCTGGACTCCCCATCTGCAGCTTTAGTGGACGCAAACAAAATCTCGAAGATTTATTCCTCCACTTAACGGAGGGTAAAGTACAATGATAAACAACATCATTCGATTCTTGAATTGGGGTGTTGGATGAACGAACAAAATGAACCAATAAAAATAACTCTGGTTAATCGTATCTCTCATTGGCTGTCTAATCATGCTAATCCAATGTTGGTTCGTACTATTCGTCAGGAAATGCGCAGTCGTTCATTTATTGGTATTTATGTTTTACTGTTAGTCGTTGCTGCCATGGCAGCGATTTTAAGTGCCAGTGCGGCTAGCGAATCTGCTAATTCATCAGCTGGACGTGGACTTTATAGCGCACTTGCTGCGGCGTGGAGTTTAGTCATTGCCATTCAAGCCATGACCACCTTTCAGGCGGTAACGAGAGAACGCAACGAAGACACCTGGGATTTACTCGATCTTACTGGCATGGGACCTCGTCCTGTTTTACGTGGGTTATTATTTGCCAATTTGGTGCAAGGCCAACTGTACATGGCTGCACTCGCACCATTTTTAGTAATGGCCTATTTATTACGTGGCATTGATTTAATCGCGATTGCCTTTGCGTTAATCGTTATGCCATTAGCTGGTATCGCTACATCTACATTGGCTGTTTTTATGGCATCCATAGGTAATAACAAAGCGTCACGTGCTTTTTGCCAAGGAATTCTCGGACTTGGGTTATTTAGTCTGTGGGCACTCAGTTGCGCTTTTTGGTTTGCCTTTAATGAGTTTGATTGGTTTTTCGCGGGATTCTTTACTCGTCCAGGTGAAACGTGGTTGCTCATCGGCATATGGTTTAATATGTGGCTCGCATTTGTTATAGCGATGTTGGTTTTAAGTGGCGCCTTAATGACGCATAGAGCTAGTGATCGCAGCAGTGGGCCACGTATGTTGTGGTACGGATTATGGCTGAATACGTTATTATGGTTATTTGGTGTAGCTATATATCAAATGTACACGAACTCTAGTTGGGAACGCGGGCTTAACGCAGCGCTTGGTGGCTTTAGTATATTCGGTATTATATGGGCTAGTATATTAGGATTGTTTAGTGTGTCGGAAGATTATGAATTAAGTCCACGACAAGAACGAACTATGACACGTGCGCCAAGTTGGAGAAAATGGGCAACACTTATTCATGGGCCTGGAGCTGCTCGTGGTAGGATCGCCTTTTTAGTAATGTGCGTATTGAGTCTTATTACCGGAGCAGTTGGATTATTATTTGAGTCCTATACCGACCAGTTGCCTGTCGTTGTTGGTGCATGGGTTTTATTTGGTTACATCGCTATGATTTTTGTTGTTGCAGATTGGTGCTATCGTGGATTTGCTCGTAAATGGCTTGATTCATTTGGTCTACGACGCGGTTTTATTTTAGTTTTAGCCGCAACCTGGATTCTTGGACCGATATTATTAGGATTAGCCCTCGATTCTAATCGCTTGGAAAATTCTTATATTGCCATGTTGAGTCCCATCATGGGCACTATTGAAGTATTTTCTAAAAATGGTGGCGAACGCGATGTTGTTTTATTTGCTGTGTCGATTGGTGGATTTGCAGCCATCGCAATTTTATTTATCCAGGCCATGCGTCTGCGTATTAAAACATACCGCGTTGCTGCGCGATCTGATGATAAAAATCCGCGAGGTGAATAGTGCCAGCCTGGGATGAAGCTGAAGTTATGGCAGCGTGTAAACGCGTGCGACTGAGCGTCGATCCACGACGCCGACGTATTGGTATTGGCGCGCGTTTAGGTGCTGGTGCGGGTTCCAGTTTAGAATTTCACGATCACCGCGCATATGTAGCAGGTGATGATTTACGACATTTAGATTGGTCGGTGTATGCTCGCACCGAACAATTAATGTTGCGTCGTCACCGCCAAGAAGTCAGCCCACGCGTTGAAATAATAATTGATTTATCGCTAAGCATGGCAATCACGCCGGGGAAATTAACTGCTGCAACTAATTGCACAGCGCTATTGGCAACATTAGCAGAAGCTGATGGCGCACGCCCATCCATTTGGCTTGCACAACAATCATTTCAACGCGTGCATGGTGATTGGCGTGCCGCATTACGATCAGCAACTGTTAACGGCGTTGCTGGATTAACCGCACTGCCAACACCCGCTTTAGGTCTCGGTTCAGAACGATTTTTAATTACCGACGGTTTGTGTCCACAAGGTGGACAACATGTTGTTTCTGCACTTGGTAATGGCGCTGGACGTATTGCCTGTATTCAATTTCTAACTGCCGAAGAACGTACTCCCGAGGCGCGCGGCGCAGCACGTTTAGAAGACGTCGAAGGTGGAGCCGGCGATATTATTTTAGACGAGACGACGTGCGCTGCTTATCGCGAACGGCTCGCACGTCATCAAGCTGGCTGGCAATCTGCACTCGCGGGTCGAGGCGCCGGACTCATTACGTGCCATGTTGAAGATGGTTTCCAAGCCGCACTGCAAAATATGCTTAGCAATGGTTTAGTCGATCCACGTGCAGGGTAATTGATATGCCTACACGATGAATTAATAGCACAACATAGTGAAATCAGCAACGAATTCGAATTAATAAATAATGACTCTCCGCAGAGGGCGCAGAGGATATGAGTAATAAGTTGGTTAAGATGAACACGCGCCATAATACCAAAGACGCTTAGCTTTATTTAAAAACGGCAATAGCATCCCATCTGCGACGTTATCGCATCCTCACATAACGCTGCTATGTGTGGTCTTCAGACGCCTTGCATCTGAGGCATTCTTGCCATTTGTGACATCACAATTTTGGCCAATCATTTTTTATGCAGGAATACTGTACACATATATATTTTAAATTCCACTACCGTTATTAATATTCATTCCGCCTCAAATCATCCGTAATGGCAACAGATTAACATGGAGAATCAGAGAACCGAAGAGTAAAGCTGTGCTTTTTTCAATAACCACAGGATTTCCACCTTAATATTTCTCCGGTTGTCCGGTCCTCCATGTAAGTGTTTTATTATTTAGGATCTATTGAGCCGGAATTGGTATAAGTTGAAATTAATGACACAAAAAAACCACCTCTGCGCTCTCTGCGCCCTCTGCGGTTAATTTTCTGGTCTTGTTTTTAATTACGACTTGGCTGCTTCGTAGGCCCGGCCATTTCGTTTTTCCATATAATTGATGAACGCACGATTGACGACGCGGAAGCCACCTGGAGTTGGATAATCCCCAGTAAAATACCAATCACCGGTATGATTAGGAATTGCCCAACGTAATCCAGCAACTGTTTGATAAACAATTTCTATTTTTCCATCCCACTCAATATCTGCAGGTCGCACCAATTCACTGATGCGTGCTGAAATTTCTTCGTCACTAAACGTTTCGTAAATTCGTTTCACAAAGTTAACTGGTTGTGGTGCACCGGATTGCTCATTCGCCACACACGCTTGATAGACTTCATCCAGCACATCACTTTGTCCGCGATCACGCAGCAAAGAGACTGCCGCTTCAAATGCGATAAATTTACCTAACTCACTCATGTCGATACCATAACAATCCGGGTAGCGAATTTGCGGCGCGGACGATAATACGACAATACGTTTCGGCTCTAAGCGTGCCAACATACGTAAAATACTTTGGCGCAAGGTGGTGCCACGCACAATTGAATCATCAATTACCACTAAACTATCTTCACCAGGGCGTAATATGCCGCGCGTTATATCATAGGCGTGACTGACCAAATCGCTACGGTCTTCATCGCCGCTAATAAACGTTCGTAATTTAGCATCTTTAATCGCTGCTTTTTCTTGCCACGGGCGAACCGATAAAACCGTCTTTAACGTTTCTTGATTCAGCGTGCCTGCTTGCATGTGGCGTAAAATTTCTTGCTCTTTCCACTCTGCCAAATGCGCTTCCAAACCCTCTAATAAACCATAATATGCGGATTCAGCCGTATTGGGAATATAGCCAATAACCGCATGTGCTAAATCATAATCGATTGCTTTTAATAATGCAGGAACCAATTCCCGCCCCAAAGCTTTGCGCTCGCGATAAATATCGGCGTCATTTCCACGGCTAAAATAAATACGTTCAAAAGTGCAGGATTTGCGCTCTTGCGCCGGTAGGATTTCGACCTCTTTCGTTTCGGCTTTGTGAGAAATAATTAAAGCCGACCCAGGTTTAATTTCATTAATTTGGGCAACATCAAGATTAAAGCAGGTTACTAATGCAACACGTTCGCTAGCAACCGCAATGACTTCATCGTCTTCATACCAAAACCCAGGGCGAATTCCTGATGGATCGCGCATCGCAAAAGAAACACCGTGCCCGACCAAGCCAACCATAAAATAGCCACCATCCCAGCTACGAGCTGCCTTGCGCAACACGCGCCCCATATCTAATTCATTCGCAATTTTTTCGGCTAATTTATCGCCATTAAGTCCAGCTGCCTGTCCCTTTCGTACCAATGACTCATTTGCCACATCTAAAAAGTGGCCAATTTTTTCCATCATGGTCGACGTATCGGCATCACCAGTTGGATGCTGACCTAATCCGACTAACATATCGAATAATTCGTGAACGTTGGTCAGATTAAAGTTACCTGCTAAACTTAGATAACGGCTTGGCCAATTACTCGGACGTGCATACGGATGACAGGAATCCATGCCGTTTCCGCCATGTGTTCCATAACGCAAATGCCCTAAATAGGTTTCACCTAAATAAGGATATAATTTTTTAAGACGCTCATCATTACTCGTATCAATACTGGAATCTTTGGTTAAATTATTGAACTCATCATGGATGTTTTTCCACATACGATCTAAACAAGCCTGACCAAATTCACGGGTCCGATAATAATACTGATGCCCGTTTGGCATGTTTTGCTTTAAGGTACACATACCAGCACCGTCTTGACCACGGTTACGCTGTTTTTCCATCAATAAATATAATTTCTTTAGACCCCACAATGAGGTGCCGTATTTTTCGCGGTAATAAGCAAGCGGTTTTTTCAACCGGACAATGGCAACGCCACATTCATGCTTAATTGGGTCGCTCACGATTTTCCTCCGATGCGTTCACAGCCACCCATATACGGCCGTAATATCTCTGGAATAAGGATTGATCCATCTGCTTGTTGGTAGGTTTCTAATAATGCGATTAAGCACCGTGGCACGGCTAAGCCGGAACCATTTAAAGTATGTACATACTGCGGCTTTTCGCCAGCGGCTGGTCGATAGCGAATATTGGCGCGGCGCGCTTGGAAATCAGTGAATGTTGAGCAGCTCGACACTTCTAACCACGTTTGCGTACCAGGACTCCACACTTCTAAATCATAGGTATGGGCAGAGCTAAATCCCGTATCGCCAGTACACAGCTCTAACACACGATAATGCAAACCTAATTGTTGCAGGAGGGTTTCGGCATGCCCACGCATGGTCAATAATTCAGCATACGATTGTTCTGGCTTGGTAAACCA
>JAHEDF010000236.1 GCA_024641365.1 Planctomycetota bacterium
TCAGGGCGAGACATATACTGACCGCATGCAATTGTACGCATCAACCCGATAGCTCCAATGGCATCTAAGCGATCGGCATCCTGTAAAACGACGCCAAGCGCATTGGTTGGCGCGAAACCGCGAGACCACGACGAGGTTCGTACCGCCTCAGCAATCGCTTCGACGTCTGCATCCGCATACCCAGCAGCCTTTAAAACCGACTGAGCAAGCTCAGCAGAACGCTCCCCACCTAATGATCGCTCAGGGCTATCTTTCGGGACAAAAGCCATGTCGTGCACTAACGCCATCGCACCCGCTAAATCACGATCCGCGCCAGCTTCTGCCGCCAAAAACAATGACCACCAATAAACACGCTCAATATGACTGCGGTCATGTGCTAATTCACCGGCGGGAACATGCGGCTCTACCTGTCCCCAGACTGCTTTATGGCGAGGAAAAATTTGCTCAGGAAATTCGCGCACGTGCTCTATGTAATTATTATTCTTCGACTTTTACCCAACGTGCCTGTCCATAACCAGCTCCACCTTTATTAGTTGGCTGTGATAACAATTTGGCAAATTCAATAAATTCACTTTGATTAATACCCCACACGCCATCGACATAACCAAATGCCAATTCCACCCCGCCATTAATTGGCTTACGTACGCCAAAATATGGCTTCCAACCTTTGTCCGCGCTTTTTCTCACAAATTCATTTAAATTTCTTGCGCGTTCCTCAAAAAAGCTAACAGATTCCACCGTCGCATTCGGAGCACTTTGTAATAATAAAATAGTATCACCTTGTCGTTTCGCTGTTGGCGCTGCCGATATTTCACGGTTACCTGCAGGACCCGATGCGAGTCCCGCTCCACCAGCTGAACGCCAGTATTGTCCCAGCACAAACATAACGGCCATAGATGCCACCCATACCACAACCAACAGCATGGCCATATCACCACTTAATTGCAGCACATAACGTTTGCCACCTGGTGAAAAACGTGCTGCATTTTGATTCAGATACGATTGCGCTGAAGGTACTGGAGCAGCAGCAACAGGAGCTGTGTTGAGAACGCCTTGTTGAATAATTGGTTGTACGGGTACATGTTGTGATGGTTGTTGTGGCGGCTGCGCAGCAGGTGTAGGGCCGGGAGGCAATGCTTGTTCTAATGGCTGACGACCAACAACAGACGGGTTTATTACCTGATTATGCTGATCAGGCATGGCGGTTTGCTCAGTTATGCGCCTTTGCACCTGCTGGAGTGTTGAATAAACTTGGTCAGTCCGACGCCGGAACATGGTTTCCACACCCTTCGGTTTAAACCGTTCTTGTGAGCAACAACATAACGGCTGAAGCCGTTTTCATGCACTGGCCCATTACGGCCGGTGCCAGCATGGAGAATTCGGCGCATAAGGCCAGAGCCTACTCGCCTCAAAAGATCCAATGGACGCCGCAGCCCTTTTTATCGTACTAAATACAGACCCCGTGGTCATTGATACGAATGCCATATCACTACGTGGTGGCATAACACCTATCATTATGCCGTTTGATGGATTGCCGATAGCAACACGCGCTCAATTGCTCATTAAGCACGATCAGTTGCCATTAGATTTACGCGTGGCAACAGCATTAGAGGCAGGCAATGTCAACGCAGCGTGGGAATTAGTCATTCGTTCGCCTGGACCATCACATAGAACAGCCGCACTACAATTCGTATTAAATGCATGGGCAACCAAAGAAGCTGCTCGTTTAAAATTACCAGCTGCACGTGAAAATATTCAATTGATAAGCAGCCATGAACAAATTCGCCGCGCCATCGATGTTGCTACTGCTTTTGGTTCTGTGCGCGATATGCTGTCAGCATTAACTTGGCCACGATGGGGCGGAGCGTTTGTGGTTATCATTGGCGATGTTGGTGAAGCTGATCCTTTTCCTGGGATCGAACAAAAAATACGCCCAGCTTTACCCATGATGCGAATGCCTGAGCAAATAAAGGGTGTAACTCAATCAGAACAATTATGTGTGCTTCTTACTCAATTAACATTGTCATTAGAAGCGCCCCCCACCAACGGATGGCCACCGTGGTTATCAACTGGATTACAAGCTGTCGCGAAAGCTAAAATGCGCGGCGAAGGTCCAAGTCCATTAAAAATGTTAGGCCTTCGCCAAGAAGCTGGATTAATGAAATTACAAGAATTACTAACAGACCAAAATCCATCAGAAGAATTAGCTATGGCGCTCTGTGCGCCATTAGTACATACGCGCCGTCGTCATTTATTAGCAAATTTATTAGATTTAATTCGCGGAGGCGCCGAATCAGAGGGCGCCATCCGCGTAGCCTATGGGTTAACGCTCACACAATTATTACAAGAGCGCTAAACCAAAATAAATATTATAGCCTGTTAATTTTCTGAACCTATTTCGCATCACACTTAACTATCGCGATCAGGCGTCGGCGTTGCGCCAACCTCACTATCACGATCAAGCACTGGCTCACGCTCAGCTGAGCGTGGTTCTTTGTCACTGTCGTCACTGTTCATATCGAGCGCAAAAACTTGGTCGCATAGCTCTCTAAATCGCGCGTTAATAGCTTCCATCTGTTCGCGTGGTACATGACCAATCGTTCGCCAGCGACCTTGAATTTCTTTTACTTCATCTTTAAACCAGCGTGCATTTTCATGCTGCAGAATAGCTTCTACCTCAGCGATAAGCGCTTGTTTTTTCTCGAGGTTTTCTTGACGCTGTTTGTCCATTTCTGCTAAATGATCTTGTAACGTCGCATAAATGCGGTCGCAGGCTGTACGGAAACGGTTCCACACCATATCAACTTGATCACGCGGCACGTGACCAATCTGTTTCCATTTGTACTGGAAATTTTTTACTTCGGTCATGCGCTCAGCGGCACTGAGTACTTTTCCATTTGCGTCCGCTTGACCGGCAGCACTTGCTTCTGCAACTCCTGCAAACTCTTCTACTGCTGCACATATTGCCATTTTCAGATTTAAATTATCGGCTAAATCTTTGTTGCGCGCATCAATATCAGCGCGGTGTTGACCAAAAAACTTATCACCAGCAGCGCGAAAACGATTCCATAAAGCCTTATCTTCCTCTCGTGGCACTGGACCAATTGCTTTCCATTCTGTTTGAATGGCTTTCATACGCTCTGCCGTCGCTTTTTTATGCGCATGATCTGCAGGAATACCGGCAATACCCATGGTGTCTTGCGATAATCCTTCTGCTTCTTCAACCAGCGCTAATTTTTTCGCTAAATTGTCTTGGCGCTGGGCATCTAATACCGCAAAATATGGTTGTAACCGTTCATAAATTTCATCGCAGGCGGCTTTAAATCGCTGCCAGGTCGCTTCGCGTTTTTCACCTGGTAATGGACCAACTGTTTTCCAACGTTGTTGAATATCTTTAATACTGGCTGCTACGTGAGCGAGATCCTCATTATTTTTTAAGGCGTCGACTTCAGCGAGTAATGCTTCGGCATTACCAAAATTTGCAAAGCGTGCCCAATCTTCTGCTTCAATAAATTCTTTCAGCGGAGCAAAAGCCGTATCGCATGCGGTACGAAAACGTTCACGTACGTGTTGTAATAATTCTGGACGTACTGCACCAACCGCACGCCAGCGTTTTTGTAAATCTTTTAACGCATCGAAGCGTGCTTTACGATCTGCTTCGGCGGCTTCGTTGGTAGCCATGTGTTCTGCTTCGGCTGCTAATTTTTCTAATTGCGCTAAGCGTTCCTGATTCCGTTGATCACGTGCAGCACGGGCGGCTTTGCCCGCTTCTTTAAATCGTCCATAGGCATCTAAAAATTGGACACGCAATGGATGTTGCTTAGGTATATCTGCAACTAAATTATGCCATTCTTTATGTAGGACACGGAAACGATCGCGTGCGGCAAGGCGATTTTCAGCGCTCGTCAATGATTCAGCTTCTGCATTGAGCGGCTCTAATTTAGCCAACAGGTCAGCTGGCACTTCATATTCTTTGACGGGATCTGACGTTGTTGTGTGTTCTGGAGCAGGTTTCGCTCCAGGACAAACACGAGCTAACTCTTCTTTAAAGCGACGTGATAAGTTAGCCTGTTGTGGGCCATCGACTGTATCGAACGCTTGCCAGCGAGCGACAAGTTCATCGCGTTTAGTTGCATTGGTGCCGTCATCCGCTGGCGCTTCTTGCGATAAATTCGTCAAAAACTGTTCGCGCGCAGCAATAGCAGCTTTTTGAGCTTTTCGATAATTTTCGGCGCGCTCCATAAATTCACCACGAGCACGTTGAATGCGCTCATCAGCGGCACACGATTCCTCATCAATTTCCACATCCGCAAAACGAGCTAAAACTTCAGCGCGGTGCTCATTAATGGTATCTAATTCTTTTTGTGCGCGTTCTAAATCTTGAGATAATGCCCAACGATTTGCTTCAGCAACTAAAGGATCTAATGCCTTGCGACGAGCGCGGCGACTTTGTTCTGGCGATGGCTTCGCTGCTTCTGCTTCTAAATAGGCAACTCGCGCCTGTGCTGCAGCGCGAATGGTTTCAGATTTTGCTTTACGCGCGACATCTTTTAAAACATTTCGTTTATTTAATTGTTCGACTGCTTTGGCCGCAAATGTTCCTGTCGCATCTTGAATAGCGATGGTTGACCACATGGCAGGGCTGACATCTGTAAATGATACTAAGCGTTCAAAAACAGCAGCGCGCACACCGTGATCTTTTGCTTCCAATGTTAAAGTGCACAACGACTTGTGATCGTTAATTCCTGCGATCATATTTGAACAGGCAGATAATGGACGCTCACTCACTAATTTTGTTGCGACAGATGATAATCGTTCACGCACCAAACGAACGACTTCAGGATCAGAGCTCGTAAGTAATGATTCTAATTTTGCTTGGTCATTAACACGACGCGTCGCAGCTGCACGCACACGTGCATCAGGGTCGTCGGCCGCTAATTGTGCAAAAATATTTTGCTGATCATACGTTAATTGATTAATACATGCTAAACGCACTTTGGGATCGGCGTCTTTCCATTTTGCTTTTCTAAATCCAAGAAAACCCACGATACGACTCCTTCATTCGCACCAGACTTCGGCGCGGGCCGCTGTTATCTAGGTTTTTGCGCCTGCTCAACCGTGAAGCTGGGGTCTGGAACGAAAAACCCCATCCGTTTTAGGCGGATGGGGCATTGCGTAACGATTTGGGATCGTTTGCTAGGGCTAAAAGCTTACTTACCGCCTACTTGTTTGTAGCGGTAGTACACTTCCAAGCTCAAGCAGCAGTAAGCGGTACTGAGTACACGGCCGGTTTCTGAGCCGTGGAACTTGGTGCCTTCAAAGTCCCAGCTGCCGTCAAAACAGCCATCACCCTTACGCTGTGCATTCACAATGATGTCACGAACCGTGTTATTCCATTTGGTCCAATTATCACCACCTGCTTGGAACACAGCCAAAGTATTATAATACATGTAATAGGTATTCGTTGGATACGCGGTCACAAAATCATTTTTCATGACTGAGTTGATTAAACTGTCCAACATAATGTCACCTGCGTGGTGACCCAAGAACACCGCACATAATGCACCAATACATTCACGTCCCGTTTTCTCTGCCTCGCCATCTGTTTTCCACACATAGGGGAATAATGAGGTGTCTTTGTAGGGATCAGATAATTTTTGCCAATCTGGGTTTGCGGCCTTCCAGGCTTTTTCTAGCCAGGTCTTTGACCCTTCCATACTATTTCCAACGTTAAGCCCGCCTGCTAAACCACTCTTTAAAGCCATAACACACCAACCGGTCACAGAAGAGTCATTTCGGGCATTGGAATTTACATAATCCCAACCAAGACCACTATATTCATCGCCGCCTTTACCCTTGTTTTGGCGTTCGATAAGTACATTTAAACCATTTTGTGATGGGCCTTTTAATGCAGGGTCATTGGTCATCGCATAGGCTTCACACAATGCCATGGTGGCAATTGCGTGTTCATAATTGCGTGGCCCTAAATTACCGGAGCCGCTTTGAACCGAGCGTAAATATTCAAGACCTTTTTCTACGGTTGATTTGTATTTATTCGGGGTTTTGTGATCGTAGCCTGCACCTAAGAAGCATAAAACTGCGTAGCCAGTACAAGCAACATTCGAGTCAGACGCACCGTGTTGTTTACCTGGTTCACACTTTGGATTTTCTGTGCAGTTCACAGGATATTTTTCAACGTCCCACATACCGTTTGGACTTTGATGGCGTTTGAACCAACGCAGTGCAGCATCTACCGCACTTTCACTCGCACGTGTTCCACCGCCTTTGGCTAATGCGCGACGTTTACCACCACCATTACGATTGCCGAACATACCAGCGGAACCACCGCCTGCACCGATTGCCAT
>JAHEDF010000237.1 GCA_024641365.1 Planctomycetota bacterium
GCCTTCATACTGCCACCACTCTTTTTATAGGCTTGATAGGCTTCTTGTAATACAGGCGCGTCATTCAAGGTCTCATTACGCCCCATCCAAAAACGGAAAGCATGCCTAACGAATACTTGTTCGACGCGTTCGCTGGTGGCCAATTTTTCAATCATTTCAATCGCATTATTAACAGGCCCATCTAATTTTGGATCACCTGAATTTATTATTTCACCTGCGGTAACCACAGGTTTATCAAGTTCGGTCGTTCTGAATAAGCCGGCATGATTGTACATTTCAAATGGAAGACCAAGTGGGTCCATTTTTTGATGACAGGTCCAGCAATAATCTTCTTTGGTTACGCGCATGCGTTCACGTAAAGTGTGATCTGGTTCATCCGGCAACATGGCGTCGACAGTAATTGGAACATCGGGTATACCGCCACCAAGCAATCGCTCTCTAATCCAGTGTCCACGTCTAATAGCATGATTATCCATGGCGTCTGAATGTGACACCAGCCAACTAGGGTGGGTAAGTATTCCTAAGCGTTGTCCTTCAGGCACGGTCGCTAAAATGCGTTCTGGTTTCATAGACCCGTTACCGAAGGAGCGATGGCTGACGCGCGCATATTCGCTCGGGCCTTTTAAATCTGCCGGTTTAATACGATTATTTCCAGCGTTTCCTTTTTTCTTTTTAGGATCATCTTTTTTATCAGCTTCTTCCTTAGCTTTTTGAGCCTTACTATTTGCGGCAATCGATTTTTTATCTAAAAATTCCCCAAAATAATTATTGTCACTCTTAGTGGCGACTACTTTATTGGTTGTAAGTAATTCCTTGAGTACATTTTGGTCATTTTGAAGAATAATTTCGATCAATCGGTCTGTGCTGGCGGTTGCGTCAAACATGGCGCGATAATGCGACTCACCTTTTCCGCCAACTCCAGTTTCAGCAAGTGCCTTGGAATCTTTACATATATAACCACCTAAATCGTAATCAAAATAATCGCGGAAAAATTGTAAAACTCGTGGTTTCCGTATGCTCTCATCTGCCAGCATGCGTTCGACTTCACGTTTGACGTCTGCTTTGGTACGCATGCGTCCCTCGATAATAGCTTTCTTTAAGGCTTCATCGGGAGCAATAAATTTTAACGCATGATTTACGGCTAAACCGAGTTCCCAATCTTTGAGCATGACACGGCCATATTGATCTGGATTACCAGATTCGGCTAATTCGGGACGAAAAAGTGCATCGCGATCGAGAAAAATAGCTGAGAGCCCAGAGATTGCGCCTTGTTCCTTATCTAATTTCTCTATCGATTGTTTTACTATTTTAAAATAGGCATCCGATTCGTTGGTTGTAGGGGGGCGAAATGTAACGGCTTCAAAAACATAATTTACAGCTGCGCGTAATTGGCTATCAGAAACACCAGGATCTTTCATTAATTCATAGACTGGTGTAAGCGGACGGACAACTTTAGTGCTATAAACCAAACTGGTTGGTAAACCACGCAAATCACCTTTCATTTTATCCGCGATAGAATTTGGATCATCAGTAATTTGATATGGTTTGGCAATGCTTAATGGACCGTAAGCCATATAGCGAAGTAAATCTTCGGCTAGCGTTAAAATCTGGGTCGATTCAGCACTATTTACCGTATAAAATTCTGGATAGTTATCTAAGCCATGTAAACGGGCATTTGATAAGATAGCCGGTACACTTTTTACCGAAGTGGCATAAGCCACGGTCCCACCTTGCCATTTTATAATACGATCAACGCCAAAATAAATTTTTAATTCCCCGCCGTGATTGGTGGGGACCCAATCTCCCCGCGTTCGCAACCCTGGTTTTTGTGGGTTATATGCAGGTTCTGTATTAATTAAATCATTTAATCGCGTCACATGTTCTAAAGGGGTGACCCGCCAAATACGAGCTGGACTAGAAGTCGGTTCTAATTTAATTTGCGCTGGAAGTGGCCCAAATAACAAATCGTGATTAACAAAATTCCCCTTTTGCGGATCTAGGTGATCATAAAAACCGCCCTTATTCTGCATGGCACGTTCCATTTCACCGACAATCCAATCCGATATTTGTAAGCGCTCTATAATTTGTGGTTGATTTTTCTTTTTCTTGGGTGGCATTTCAGCAAGGGCAATTTGTGCCCACACCGATTTCCATACGGCAGCATTTGTTTCATCTATTGGACCTAAATCATCAAGCGATAAATTTCCTTTTTTTGTACTATCATCATGACAATCTAAACAATAATTTTTTAAAAATGGCTGCGCGAATTGTGCAAAAGATTTATTTATTGCGTGACCTGGCGTATATGTTTCTTGTGCCTGGGTCGACGACACACACGCACCGACAAAAAGCAATGTGCATGCTGTAAGTGATGTGCGCTGCCGAAAAGGTATCATGCCAACAGCTCTTTAATTGGGCCGACTCCTTTATCAAATTTATCAGCCAGTTTATCGCTCATATTGAAACGATCACATGGGTGACCTGCGGCACCAAGAATGGTAGCATAGAGAGCATTGATTGGGCGTTTGCCATCAAGTTGTGTGAAATGACCAGTTTTAAATTGGCCATTAAAATTACCCAACAACATGACAGGCCAGTTGGCCCCATTGGTATGTTGTTTATCGGCATTATTACTGGTGTAGACAATTAATGTATGGTCCATCATAGTGCCACCATCTTCAGGTATTTTTTCTAACGCCTGCATAATTTGGACTAGCATACGACTATTATATTGGCGGATTTTTATCCAAATAGGATTGTCTGGTTGGTTCATGTGACCGAGGTTGTGACCTTGTTGCTCAATGCCTAAGCCTTTCCAGGCGCCAAATATTTCGCCACGACCCGAACCGATTGTAAGCACATTAGTTATTCCAGAGGTCAATGCAGAAATACCAATTTCAAGCAAGGCATCGTGCCAATCAGTTTCAAATTTTGGAGCGGTGTAACGTTCATCAACTTTAGGAGCAAATTTACGTAAATGGCTTGAAACAGTGTTGAGACGTTCACGTAGACCATTCATGTCTTTGAACCCTTGCACATATTGTCCATAGCGCTGTTTATCAACGGATGGTAGGGTGCGACCTTTATTTGCGGCCAATGATTCAATATTATTTAATAAATTAGAACGCGCTTCATGTTGTGTGCGAATGTCACCTTGAGAAATGCCGCCATACAACATCTGATAAAGATGGTTCGGATTAGAATGCATGAAAATGGGTTGGCCGGCACCACTTGCTGACAGATTGGCAATGGTTGGTTTGGTGGTCATGTTCTCAATGGAATCCATTCCAATGCATAAATGTGGCAATAAAGTTTGCGGTAATATTTTGCTTAATTCATAATCAATGGTTGGGCCACTGGGAGGCACACCGTCACTGCCACGATAACCACCGAGCGCGCCAAAAAACGCACTGTGCGAAGGGCTTGTGTGCAAACCGTGCAAACCATTAATAATATGTAAGCGGTCTTTATATGGTTCGAGCGCTTCTATAGGCTCAGGTAATTTTGATTTTAAAAGTGAACCGCTACTTTTTAGGTCAGTCGGAATACAGGTTTTCGGATCAAAGCCCTGATTCTGGAGAAAGAAAACAACGCGTTTCGGGCCTTTTTTGTTGCCGCTGGCAGCTGGCGTGGCTGCATGCAGGGTTCCGGGCAACAAGGATGAGCAGAGGGCTGCACCTGCTCCTAAAGCGGCGCCTTGAAGTATTTTTCTGCGATTAATCATCGATATGTTCTCCCGCGAGCGGTAGCTACCTGGTTCTTGATCAGCAATCAGCGATACCGCCATTTTTTTCGCAAATTCAGGTAGCCTGTTTTAGTCTACACTGGCAATGGCGTGGCATTGACGGAAATCTCTTTAACTGAATACTAGCTGGGATAAACGGCCCCAACAAAACAATAAAGGTATCATTTCCGCTGAATCTTGCCTGCGAATTACTAAAACCCACTAATTATATTAAATGCATATTTACCAGTAAATATGCATATATTACAACAGTGTAACATAGGAATTGAATTACAAAGGTGTCAAAATCGCTGATTCCGGTATCAATTATGTAGGATTAACCAGCACATATAGTGCTATTTTCGCTTGCGCTGAATGATTGCTAAGGGTGATTTGCCAAAGTACTGTTTAAACTGTTTCGAGAAGGCGTGGATATCATTAAAACCAACAGTGGTAGCCACCTTTTTAACCTGCAAATGTTCATCGCGTAACAGCACCAGTGCCAGATCCATTTTACATTTTTTTATAAACGACTTTGGTGATTGATGTATTTCTTTGCTAAATAAAGCGCGGAAATGTGAAACGGAACAGTTACAACGTCGCGCTAATTCTGTTATGTTGTATTTTAATTCAGGCTGGGAGCGTATTTGTTCAGCAATTTCGTAGATTTTACGGTTATTAACAATAGTCAATTCACCTTGCTCAATAAATAAATCGACAGCCAATTGTAGAGTATTATCTCGTCTGCGTACTTGGCCATAAATTAAATCATCGATTAAAGCGAGTAGCAGCTGACGATGACGGCCGTGAGATTGAAAGCGTTCATAGGGTTTTGTCATCCAGTGCGCAGGTGCCATGAAGTTAATTATTTTTAATTGGACAGTTTGCTTGCCGGGAAAATCAATTTGGCGATAGCCTGGAGCCGCAATAAAAACGTCCCCATCATTAACAGATAATATATGATCGTCTAAATAATACGTGCCTTGTCCTTGTTGAACATAAATAATACGGTGCACAGGAACATCACAGCGTTCTACTTGCAGACCACTGTTCGTGTGCAGTAAATCACGACTGCGTAAAAATAGATATTTCATTCCTCAGTACCTTATTCTCAACCGTATAGTTGGCATAACGATTACAGCGCTACGTGCACATGTGTTGATGGATCAATTACGTAGCATGAGCTTGTGAATCTACTGTAAATCATGCCTATCAATAAGGTAAGTAAATTAGAAGCAGGGGCCAATAAAAAAGGCCAGTCACGAAGTGTGATTGGCCTATTTCTTATAGAGAGATTGAGGTATTAGTAATTTATGCGAACTTACCAAGGTCTGGTACTTGTTTGCCAGCAACTTTAAGTTCAGTCGCAATCCATTGTGCCTCTGCTTTGGCTTTGATTTCATCAATTGGATCATCAAAGGTAGTTACCAGTAAACCTTCTAAGCGTTTTAATAAATCGGATTCACTAATTTGATTTGGATCCATGACACTTTCGGTCAGGATGGTAACGGTATTTTCATATACTTGTGCGACGCCGCCGCGAACCGCTAAAATGACATTCGCTTGGTCGACGCTTTTAATAAATACAGTACCATTTTTTAATGCTGAAACGTAGGGGGCGTGGCCAACGCGAATACCGGCTTCACCTTCTAAGCCGGGGATGGTGACATGGTCAGCATCCATCGGAGTCATGGCTTTATCAGGAGTCAGAATTTTAACCGTTAATGGCATAATTCACCGCTGTTTTGCTAAGAAAGTGAGAACGTTAGTTGGACCATCCAACCAGTTTATTTCTTCTCAGCGAGTTTTTCGGCGCGTTTTACGACGTCGTCGATGGTGCCTTGATACATGAACGCTGATTCTGGTAATTTATCGTAATCACCACTGAGAATTGCTTCGAAACTGCGAATCGTGTCTTCGAGTTTCAAAATAATTCCTGGGATGCCTGTAAATTGTTCAGCAACAGCAAATGGTTGTGACATGAAGCGTTCTAAACGACGCGCACGGGCAACGAGTGCTTTGTCTTCGTCACTGAGTTCATCAACGCCGAGAATAGCGATGATGTCCTGTAAATCTTTATAGCGCTGTAAAACTTTTTGTACGCCACGTGCGACTTTGTAGTGACGCTCACCAACAATGTGTGGTTGTAAAATACGTGAGGTAGAAGCAAGTGGATCGACCGCCGGAAAGATACCTTTTTCTGCAATTGAGCGCGCCAAGTTGGTGGTCGCATCCAAGTGCGCGAAGGTATTAGCTGGAGCCGGGTCGGTGTAGTCGTCAGCAGGCACGTACACCGCTTGAATCGAGGTAATCGAACCTTTTTTCGTCGAGGTAATACGTTCTTGTAATTGTCCCATTTCGGTGGCGAGGGTTGGCTGATAACCCACCGCACTCGGTAAGCGACCGAGCAATGCTGACACTTCCGAACCAGCTTGAGTAAAACAGAAAATATTATCGATAAATAACAACACGTCTTTACCAGACGCATCGCGTAAATGTTCAGCTTGCGTTAATGCCGATAATGCAACGCGTAAACGTGCACCAGGTGGCTCATTCATTTGGCCATATACTAATGAGCAGCGACTTTCGCCAGGGAGAATTTTTGGATGGCCATTGGCATC
>JAHEDF010000238.1 GCA_024641365.1 Planctomycetota bacterium
CGCGTTGAATGGTTTGCCATTTTGATGCACCAAGAGCCAAACTGCCTTCTTTTGCACCACGAGGGACGGCAGCGATAGATTCTTCAGTTGCAACAATAACCACCGGTACGGTCATGAGCGCGAGGGTGAGAGAAGCCCATAAGACACCACCAGTTCCAAAAGTCGGCGTTGGCAAACGTTCAGAAAAAAACAACGAATCAATAGAGCCACCAACGATATAGACAAAAAATCCAAGGCCGAATACGCCAAATACAATAGAGGGAACACCGGCCAGATTATTAACAGCAATACGAACACCGCGTACGATTGGTCCCTGGCGAGCATATTCGCGTAAATAAATGGCAGCAACCACACCAAACGGAGTTACTGCGACACTCATTAATAACGTCATAACAAAAGTGCCAAATATAGCAGGCCAAATACCGCCCTCTGTGTTCGCTTCACGTGGGTTGTCTGTTATAAAACTGTAAATGTGTTTAATGGAAAGCCAAATACGTCCAATAAATGATAATTCATTGGACCAGGTAAAAGACACAATGTCGCCAAAAATTACTTCACGTTCTTGTCCGCCGTACGGTTTAAAAATTAATTTGTTTTCTAATTGGTTAGCCCGGAGCGCTTTCGCTTCGGTGTTCATTTCTTGATATTCTTTCTCAAGTACCGTTATTTTACTGTTAATAACATTTCGCTTAGGTGAATCTTCAGGCAGACCATTTAACTCATATTTTAACGCGGTAATCGCACGGGAATTTTCACCAATCTCATCTTGTTCTAAGGTGAGTATGGCTGCGCGGCGTACCGTAACTTCATCCAATAAGCGATACAGTTCAGCTCTGAAATTTTCGTCAGAGGCAGAAATTCGTTGAGATTCACCCTTTTGAATAGCGATCGGCGCTCCAATCGCATTGCCATATTCCATGCGCTCAATTAATAATGCGTCTGTGGGAAATTCTCTTTTTTGAATATCTGCGGTATGAATGAAGCGAAAGCCTTGTCCGTAGATATCTTTATTGCCAGTAAACAGCTGCATTTCCTCTTCGCCCACGACGCCCTGATGAGCGGAGGTTTTAAATTGTACCTTTACCACTTCTCCAGCGACAACAGTTTCTTTCCCATCGATCCGTAATGTAAATTGCTCTATTTTCTTTGGCCAAAAAACATCAATGCCATTCCATAAAATGACCACCAAAAGACTAAATACCATAATTAGGCCAAGACTGAGTCCCATTGCAGTTAGCCACACTAACGGTTCGCCAGCAACACGCTTTCTTGGATGCATTAAAGTTGTCATGCGTGTATTCATGTTAGACGGTCTTGTATTTTTCACGTAGATGCTGACGTAATAATTCGGCAGCCGTATTAATTAAAAAGGTCAGCATGAAGAGCAGCAGGGCACCCAAAAACAACGTTCTATATAAAGTGCTATGTTGCGGCGCTTCAGGTAACTCGACCGCGATATTTGCAGAGAGCGTGCGCATACCGTCAAATATATTTAACCCTAAAATTGGCGTATTCCCGGTAGCCATGACGACAATCATGGTTTCGCCAATGGCGCGACCAAAGCCGATCATTAAAGCAGAAAATATACCAGCAGAAGCCGTTGGTAAAACTACGCGCATGGCAGTTTGCCAGCGACTAGCCCCAAGCGCCAGCGATGCTGAGCGAAGTGCAGGGGGGACGTTTGATAAAGCGTCTTCAGCAATGGTGAAAATTATCGGAATAACAGCAAATCCCATCATGATGCCGACTACTAATGAATTGCGTTGTTCGAACGGAAGTCCGGTCGAATTACGCCACCATTGACGGAAGTCTCCATGCCCATCAACAGAGAATAAAATTGATTCTACTACTGGGCCTAAATACCAGGCAACGACGGCACTGACAATTAAAATGGGAAAAAAGTAAATAAATTCATAGCCAGGCCTAATTAAACTACGCACGGAATTCGGAGTTTGTGACCATATCCAGCCAAAAGTCAAAGCGGTTACCGGTAATGCTGCGACAACCATTAAAAATGAAGGCACTTTGTCTTCAATTAAAGGCGCTAACCACAAGGCGGCTAAAAAGCCAAGAACAACCGAGGGCAATGAAGCCATAATTTCAATGATAGGTTTTACGATACTTTTAAATCGGGGATTCATAAATTCGGCTGTGTATAAAGCCCCAAGTACAGCAATTGGAATCGCAAAAAGCAGCGCGTAAATAGTGCCTTTTAAAGAGCCAATGAGCAATGGAACCATGGAAATTTTAGGTTCAAAGTCATCACTGCCGCCAGACGACTGCCAAACATAGGCAGCGCTATCAGCACCTTCGTACCATACTTTGCCAAACAAGGCATTAAAGCCTGATTCAGGATGAGGGTCATCGACGGTATAACTATGTAAAATATTATCTGATCCGAGTAAAAATAAACGGTGATATTTTCCGCTTAACGCACTGGATAAAATAGTGAAATCAAAATTATTTTCCCAGCGAATTGAAGCCGATGTTCCATAGCGAAGAGATGCCATGCCTTCATGCGTCAATAAAAATGCTTTGTTGCGTATACTTGGTGCATAGGTACTTGCTCCACCAGGCAATGGCGGCAATTCCTTAGTCAGTCCAAAGGTACGGCTGTCCATATCTGGTTTTACATACAAACTAAATACGCGATTTAATCCGGTAGTATTTGTTGTTACTAGCGAGACGTCACCCAATAAATAATTGAGGGTGGAAATAGTTTTTGACGATGCATCGGGCTGGTCTGCGAAGGGTTGAAATTTTTGCCGTAAAACAAAGTCATCTCCTTCGTCAAAAAAATAATAAAGAACGCCATCAGTATTTGTAATAATAATACTGTCAGCTCGTTCATCGACGATTATTTTATTTGGCGTCCCTTGAATGCGATCAGTTAATTCAATGGGTTTTCCGGGAACAATCTTACCAGCACCTATGAGCGACCGTTTTTGAGTAAAGGGTAAAGCGTAAATACGCGGCTTCAGATCAGTCAATTGAATGGCGGCCACTAATTTCTTTTTGCCACCGTCGCCATAACTAATGTGTGTAATAGGGTGGCCAGGTTGGCCAATCTCACCTGTTATGACTGACTTTAAGGTCCCTTTTATTTCTCGCGCATTCTCTTCGTCGAATGACGAACTATAAGCAATTTGTTTTACGAATACACGACCATCATTCGTACCAGCGGTAACCATTTGAGTTCGATGGTTAATTTTAATGACAGATAATACAGTTGATGCTTGCGTGTCATCTAATATCGAAAAGCGAGAGGGTTTGCTGTTTTCATGTTTGGGTAAAAATACCACGGTGCCATTATTTAAAACTAAACTTGGCAATTCGCCCCATTCATCACTAACGACGGCATGAATATCGGTAGATTTTACATCTGCTGGCAACGCGGTGTCTTGTTGATGCTGTATATGAGCAGAAGAGAAGAGCGGCAAAACTTGCCAGCCAATAAACAGAAAAATGCCAAACACTGCTATGATAATTCCGACACCGCCACTACGAATGGCCCATGTCATGAAACTATCGATAAACAGTGTTGACTTAGCGGTCGAAAAACGATCAGGATTTGGCGATTGTTGATCTGTAACTGACATAAACTTTCCGCAGCCGGCAGAGTCGGAACTCTACCGACTGGTGGGAGGGAAGGTAATTACTTCGACAATTCGTCAACAATGGCTGCAGCGGCTTCAGCAGGCAGGGGGAAATACCCGTCTTTGACCACGATTTCTTGTCCCTGCTTAGATAAAACAAACCGTAAGAATTCTAACGTCAATTTATCCAAAGGCTGACCTGGCTTTTTATTGACATAGATCATCAAAAAGCGTGCTAATGGATAGTCACCGCTAAGTGCGTATTCTGCAGTTGGCGGAACAAGTGCGTCAGCGGATTCACCTAGTTTTAATGCTTTCACACCACTGGTGACATAACCAATACCTGAGTAGCCGATCCCAGTGACGTCACTAGCAACACCTTGTACGACACCAGAAGAGCCTGGCTGTTCTTTTACGGTTGGCTTGAAGTCGCCTTTTGCGAGGGCGACATCTTTAAAATAGCCATAGGTACCAGAAGCGCTGTTACGACCGTATAACGAAATTGGTTTTCCGGCCCACGCAGCTAAACTTGCGGCGTCCCACGTAACAATATCTTTGCCGCCTGCTTTTAAGGTGCTCGAAAAAATACCATCAATTTGTTGCAGCGTTAATCCTTCAATCGGATTATCCTTATGAACAAATACCGCTAAAGCATCAATAGCGACTTTAATGCCAGTTGGTTTGTAGCCATATTTCTTTTCGAAAGCATCAATTTCTTTCGACTTCATTTCACGGCTCATAGGGCCTAATTGTGCAGTGCCTTCAATTAATGCAGGGGGAGCAGTTGAAGAACCTTTGCCCTCAATTTGTATGTTCACATTTGGATAGAGAGCGCGAAAGCCTTCACCCCAGAAAGTCATCAAATTGTTGAGGGTGTCAGATCCAACTGAATTTAAATTACCAGATACACCACTGACGGTTTGGTAAACAGGGAGCTTTTCGTCAACTGAAACCGCTGCAGAAGCAGTTCCCAAAACGCAAAAGAGTGACGTAAGAAGAGCGAAAGCCTTTGGCTTACATTGGGTCATGCTGTGTTCCTTGCTGTGGTTTCTGCCCAGGAACGTATGACCAAATGTGAAGGAAATGTGAAGGAGTTACTAATGTTCAAAAGAGATGTAGAGCACCTAGCGGCTCGCGGTCAAATATCACCAGAAAATATGACGCAAGGCATTGCGTAGACACATCATAGGTATAATTTCCGCTCCGTGCCATCCCTACTAGAGGGCGGTTATTTTTGATGGATTAATTCCCATAATTCATCACCAAGCTCGTGTTGATTATAGTTTCTCACGCGCGGCGGGGCAAAAGTGACGGTTCGTGCAGATTCGTCTAATAGAGAGCTCGTGTGATCAACAGGCCTAGGCGGTGATTTTAAATTTTCATACGCTCTTACGGCATCATAGGCACAGAGTGCATAACTCCACGAGAGCCCGGAAAAACAATGGATCGAAATCGGTGACTGATCATTGCGAGCGCCGGTATTTTCGTATCCACCCAATGCCGTGGCAACATAGTGATGAATAGATTCGAGATGCGCGCGCATTGCTTGATCATCTGTTTTACTTAATAAGCGCGCGTCGATGCGAATGGGGTCAGCCCCGCCAATGCGCAGCAAAGCCGTGGTTGGTTTATTCGCATCCCAACGGCGTTGATACATGGATGGCTCTAAGCCAAATTCGAATCCTGCTGGAATAATGGTAAGACGCACTTCTTTAGGGGGCTCTACGACTATTTCCTGCTTCATCTGTGCTTGTCCCTGTGAGGGTAACAGCGCCGCAATTTGTTTTTCTTCGGCAGTGAATTTTGTCGTTAAAATAAAAAATAATAACAACAACATGACGCAATCGATCATCGGAACGAGATCGAGTTTTCCTTCATTTATTTTGTCAGTGGCGTCATGCATGGCGTGCTCCTTGTCAGGATCAACGCCCTTCATCATTTATTGTTCACGAAAATTAATGCCGTACTTCGTAAAAAATAAAATGAACTTCTTGTTATACTTATCCGTTAATCGGTCCTGATAAACCCGCCCAGGGGTCGCCGACTTGTCCACGTTGGCGCATCCAACAATCAACCAGTACCAATGCAGTCATCGCTTCGACGATAGGTACAGCTCGCGGTAAAACACACGGATCGTGACGTCCCTTTGCTTGCAATTCGACATTATTGCCCGCGTCATCCGCACTTGGTTGTGGTTTTAAAACTGTGGCTGTCGGCTTAAAAACCAAACGCATATCAATTGGCATACCATTACTGATGCCACCTTGTACGCCACCCGAACGATTAGTGGCAGTGGTCATATTTTTCGGAGCCGCAGCATCCCATGCATAGTGATCATTGTGTTCGAGGCCGGTTAATTGCGGCCCAGAAAATCCAGAACCAATTTCGACGCCCTTACAAGCCGGCAATCCTAAAAATGCCTGTCCTAATAAAGCATCTAATTTATCAAACACGGGTTCACCAAGTCCAGGTGGTACACCCGTCACGATAAGTCGTATAAAACCACCGACGCTATCACCACGCTTTTTAGCATCTAGAATGGTCTTTTCCATTTCGGCAGCGGTAGCGGCGTGCGGACAGCGCGTCGGATGTACATCGACTATTGAACGATTAACGGAAACAGGATCTATGTGATCGCGTGCGCTAATGGTGTGAACTTGTTCGACCCAAGCGACAATGCGTAAATGTGGAAAACGTTGTTGTAATACTTG
>JAHEDF010000239.1 GCA_024641365.1 Planctomycetota bacterium
ATTAATCCGCCAACTGGCACCAAATGGGTAAATACATTAACCACCGGTTATTGTCCATGTTCGTTGTGTTGTGGACTATTTAGTGATGGACGCACGTCTACGAATCGACCGGTGAAATCATTTCCCTTTGGCATTGCAGCGGACCCACAATTAATTCCTTATCGCACCATGGTGGATGTTCCGGGATACGGCTTAGCGATGGTTGATGACACGGGGGGAGCAATGCGCCAAAGTGCAGCCAAACAGAGAGTCCATTTTGATTTACGATTCCAAACGCACTCCCAAGCAAGGAATTGGGGACGACGCTGGATATATCTTGCGCTGCCGATTCAAAGTCAGGCCGCACATTTGCCGGAAGCACCGTAAGTTATTTCCAATCGCACACGTCATGGTGTGCATACGTGTCCTGTGACTCGCTCTGTCCGTTAACATGGTAGCGAAGAAGGAATCGAAAATGGTAAATAAACACGATAGTGTCGTATTATTTAGTCAGTTATTATTTTTATTCGCGCTCTGCATTATGCATGGGTACGCCGCTGATCCGGTGCGCACCGGTAAATATACGACAACATTTACTGAATCGAGTCCTATGTCGCGGTGGGACAAATTTATTGAACGCATTGGCGCAACACTCAGCTTGCCAAAAGGATCGGCGGAACCAGAAAATGCCGTTTATAAATTAGCGGAAGAGCCGTTCGATATTTATGTGCCAAAATCATACGACGGCAGTATTCCGTATGGTCTTATTGCGTATGTCCATGCAGCTAATGGTGGCGGTCCAATTGGTGATTATCAGAAAATATGCGATGAACGAAAACTTATTTGGATTGGTGGCAGTAAAATTCCTAATGAACGCCAGACATGGGATCGAATCCGTATCACATTAGACGGCATTTATAATATTAAAAAAAATTATGCTATCGATGAAAATCGTATTTACGGCATGGGTCTCTCGGGTGGTGGCCGTATAACTAGTATAATGGCAGTTCCCTATGCAGATGTGTTTAGCGGTGGCGCTATATACTTAATTGGCTGTAATAATTTTGTCCTGCCTGCAGAAAAAGAAGTCGCGACCACGATTGAAACAAAGGCAAAAACTAATCGTTACGCCTTTGTTACTGGCAGTGAAGATTTTAATAAACCAGGGACGGTTGAAGTACATGACGCTTATAAAAAATTACAATTTCCATATATAGCCTATTTCGAACAACCGGGATTAGCGCATAGTATTCCATCAGTTGAATATTTTGCACAGGTCATGGATTTTGTAGATAGTCCGGTTATCGCCGAAAAAGAATATGCAGCTGGTGTTGAATTTGAAGCACAGCAACAATGGTTGGAAGCGTATAAGGCTTACAAAATTGCTAGTTCAAACGCATTTGCGACCACGATGCGGGAACAAGCGATGGCAGCGCTTGAACGTCTTCGTCCTACGGTGGAAACCACTGCGCAAGCAGAAATAGATAAACTCCTCGTTCGTCCGAATGGCAATTCCCTGCGAGCCTTTATCAGCAAATGGCCAAGCGATATTGCGGCGGTTAGTCAGGCTCGCGCAACAGCAGAGAAAATTGCGACGGAAGAATATGAGAAAAAAATTGAAAAAAATCCACGTGCTTCAACAATTAACACATTTTTAAAAACATGGGACGGTTATGCGGTTTGCGAAAAGGCGATAGCTGCTTTGGATAAACTCGCGCAAAAGGAATGGCCACAAACGCTCGCATCTAAACCTGGCACAGCTCGTTGGAAAGCATTGGCTAATTTTGCTGAGACGTGGAAGCCGACACCGACCAGTTCGTTGGCAGAAAAAACCATGATGGATGAAATAAGAGAAAAAATAACGGAAGCCGAGGGGTTAAAAACGAATGGTGCAAAAATTCAACGATTAAAATTATTGTATATCGAAACACGTAATACGCCTGCGAATCAAGCCGTGCAAACTGCTTTAATTAAAATATTACAGAGCCAACAACAATAAATGTGTTACAATAACCGATTTAATGTGGCAAATAGACCGTGGTATAAGCGTTGGCTTCACTGAGTTGGTCATTTGACAGATCGCGTTTTTCCTCGCGAATTCCAGATGATTCAGCCCATGCGCAAATAGTTCCGTGCGATTGAATAACCGCATGCCATGCACCGGGCTCAATAATATACCAGGTTTGCGGGAGCATCGGTAACGCGACGATGTGGCCAGGATCTTCTCCACACCCTGCTAAACAAAGTACGGCATTTCCTTGCAAAACTGTTCCTGCTTGGCGGCCACCAATATTGCGTGTTAACGTTTTGGTTGTGCCGGGCATGCGTTCTGGTGTTGGATTGGTTAAACCTAATTGCCAACCAACGCCACTGTGTGCGGGATCGCCAACGGCAACGCGCACGTAACCAGCTTGGCGACTACGCCCAACTAATAATTGATCAGCAACTAATTGTTCGAGTAAAAATGGTTGTCGTTGTACGGCATAGGCAGTGATGCGCGCAATAACTTCGTTCATTGATAAACCATCACTAAATAAATGGATGGCATCATCTGTTAATGTGAGGGCACCAACAGCACGCGAACTATCACGTTGGTCACGATCACGAATTTGTGTGATGACTTCAGATAAAATCGGCTGCGGCGTATCGGCAGGCCATTCCGCTAAGCGACGGCGCGCGCGTTCTTCTGGGCTGGCGTCTAAAAATATTTTTAATTGCGCATCAGGACAAATGACGGTGGTGGTATCACGCCCTTCAATAACCGCGTCACGTCCGGCGACTAACGCTTTTTGTAATTGTACTAAGTGCGCACGACAGGCGGCGTTGTCGGCGACGCGCCAAATTTCTGCAGTAATTTCCGGAGAGCGAATGCGCTCACGCGGTAATACGACACCATCAATGGTGACTTGGCTGTTCGCATCAAAATTTATATCACGTTCGCACACCCAGGCGGCAACCGCTTCAGGATTATTGATAGCAATGCCAGCTTCTAAAATGCCGACAGTCGCAGCGCGGTACATCGCGCCCGTATCGAGAAACAACAACTGTAAGCGCTGTGCGAGTAAACGAGTTACTGTACTTTTGCCGGCACCAGCAGGTCCATCGATGGCGATTACCATCGGTCGCGCCATTGCAGGGCCACCAGGTCGTGGAGTGGTCATGAGCGTGGTTGTCGTGATGTGACGCGCATGGGCAAGGACTCCCTCGCCTGCCACGGTGTTAGCGACGAGACTCTGCCACAAAAGCTGCCATGCGTTGTCGGTCTTTAATGCCGGGTGCTGATTCAATACCACTCGCGACATCAACCGCGTACGGTTGTGTGGCGGCAATTGCTGCAGCGACATTATCTGGATTTAATCCACCTGCTAAAATAACCGGACGATTAAATGAAACGCCTTTTAATAAATGATGATCCCATGAAACACCACTGCCGCCTGCCAAACCGGGAACTGCTGCATCTAATAAATAAGCATCAGCAGGATAATTATGTATGGCGGCGAGTGCATCTGCATCCTTAACGGCGAATGCTTTAATGACTTGAAAACGTGTTTGTAAGCGTTGCGCTAATTCAGGTGCTTCCTGGCCATGCAATTGAATGGCGGTGCAACGCGTTTCTCGCATAGCGGCAAGAATGGTTGCCTCATCGGCATCGACGAATAAGGCAACTGATGTTACAAAAAGTGGAATCTCGCGAACTAATTGTGCAGCCTGTTCAGTAGAAATTTTTCGAGGTCCACGCGCTAAATTAAGTCCAATCGCGTCAACACCGAATGCAACGGCATCGCGCACATCTTCAACACGAGTAAAGCCACAGCATTTAATTTTCATAGGTAATCATGCGTGAGGCCAGGCGGCCTGCCGAGTTTGGACCTTACTTACCTTGGTAGAGGCGTGCGGCCAAAATTTCAGGTAATCCAACTTCACGAATCTTATTGGCGGCAGCATCAATATCGTATTCTAAACGGCGAATATTGACGGTTTTTGTTTCGCTATCCAGTAAAGCAAAACTGGCTTTATTGTTTTCATCACGCGGCTGACCAACGCTGCCAGCATTGACCATTATGGAAATATCTTCATCGACAGGAATTTCGCCATCCAATGTGTACGTGATTGGATCGGTATCAAAAAAGCCAACCGGAACATGACTATGGCCAAGGAATCCTAATTTCGCATTCATGCGTTTTAAGGCTTCAAAACTTTGCTGCGCATCAAATACCGTTTGAATATAATTAAATGCCTCTGGTTGATGGAATGTCCCATGTGCAACTGCACAGTCATCATAGACGCGCGTTAATGGTAAATCCAAAATCCATTGTTTTTGTTCATCGGTTAATTGTTCACGCGTCCAAATAGCGGCAGCCTTTGCATACGCATTAAAACAGTCGATTGAAACTTTTCCGACCGCTGCCCAGTCATGATTACCTGCAATCACATCACAATTTAATTCACGAATTGTTTCTAAACATTTTGCTGGTTCAGCGCCGTAACCAACTATATCGCCAAGGCAGACTATTTTGTCGACCTTTTCTTGTTTAATTGCATCAAGCACTACACCGAGTGCTTCAGTATTGCCATGGATATCACCGAGGAATGCGTAGCGCACGATATCTGACCTTCGGGGTTCAGGGCGAGTTAAGCGATGTCCTGTCGTTTGAACATAGCCAAGCCAATGAATAGACAGCCTGTACAATACATTACGGTGTAAAGCATGGTTAGGCCCAGGTATCCTAGAGACAAGGAATGATCCGGCAATTGGATGCTGTCGTCTACTTGAAAAAGGGTGAGTGTTGGCAACACGACGAATCCGCTGAAGCCCATTCCGGCTGCTATATGACTGAACACAAAAACCGCAAAACAGACTAAAATGTTGCTGACGAGTGGTAATTTGAGTGCTAAAACGGCAGCTAAACAGACCATGACTGCGCTATGGCATAATGCTAAAACATGGGCCCATATGACCTCTCGCCAGGGAACCCATAAATCCTCGTGACCAACAAAGTCGCGCCGGTCCGGGTCAAATTCAAAGCCAGTGTAGAGGGCATACCACATTATCAGGGCATGAACTGCCGCTATAACAAGGGCCGCTGCGGCAATGGTGAGCCAAATACCGAGTGCCTTACCAACTAAAAAATGTCCACGCGATAATGGTTTGGCGAATAATGTCAGCGCTGTGCGACTGGTTAATTCGTCATGCACGCATTGTGACGCGCCAATGACAGCCATAAATAAACCATTTAATACCGCAACGGCAACACCAGCTGTGCACACCATACGTAAACGATCTTGTGTCTCAAAATTAAATTGGCCAAACAGAAATGTAATGCCGAGCAAACACATCGACACGCCAACCGTCATCCAGGTCACTGGTTGGCGCAGAGAATCAGCAACGGTTAATCGAGCAAGCGCCACAATAGCCATACGTACCGCTTAACAATCTCGCAGGCTTTTCACAAGCCTGCGCACGAACGAAAAATTAAATGGTGCCATTACCAACCGCAGCATCGCACAAGCGCAATTAATGAACGACTACCAAGTGCGGCGGTCCATGCATTGCGACGTCGACCGCAACGCACTAATGGCACAACCGCTTTAGCTAATAATCGCCGTGCTTGGGTGGTGCGACCATCATGATTTGAAACTCCAGCGACTAATAATAATAATTCAGCGGCTAAGTCATAACGACCAGATTTCATTAATGCCTGGCTTAAACGTTCAGCCAATTTTGGGAATGGTGGTAGACCCCGTAAATCGGCTGCGGTCGCTGGAAACTTTGCATCAGGTGGCGTCCATGCCGATGGCCATGCGGCAATTAAAACACGCGCTAATGGCGGTACAGGCGAAGGAACTGGGACACGACCTAAACGAGTTAAGCAAGCAGCTTCGCCGTAGACGTCGAGGGCTAATAAGGCCGCAACTATACCGGCATCAGGTGTTGGCGTAACGCGTTGCAACACGGCATCGAGTCGCTCCAACGCTTCACCTGCGCGACCACGCACCGCTAAACATTCGGCGACTAAGGTAATCGCTTCTTGATCGTCGGGTTCTTCATCCGCTAACGTTTCTGCTAATTCCAGCGCGGCATCATAGGCACGTTCTTGTGCTAATAACCGGACGCGCAGTAAACGAGCGGGCCGTGCTTGCGGATCATTTTGTAAAACCACGTCTAATTGTTGATGAGCCAATAAACGTTCATCAACTAACAAAGCTAATTGTGCTAATAGCAAACGATTAGCAGGCGATAAAATAGCATCAGCGGTTTTTAACACCGACAAACCGG
>JAHEDF010000240.1:0-3178 GCA_024641365.1 Planctomycetota bacterium
GTGATTGACGGCTAATAAACGACGCACGAATGGAAATGCGATGCCCGGTTCTAAAATATCGGTTTCATGTTCATGTTGATAAGTGCGATACGCTTCTGCACCTTGTTCACGAAATACAGAGTCCGCTGCGCCTAAATCAAATAATGCACTCGAAGCAATGGCGATGGTCAAATGCGGCGTTGGCATGTCGGTATGATGGATAAGGAGTCAGGAACGGAAGACCACGAGGGCGAGTGAACGGCTAACTAAGCCCACCGTTTTGTCTCATTCACGCTAATTATGAAAAATTTTACGCAATGCTATGCATCAAGTGCAGCAATTTCACCCCACGCACACATAGATGCGCCATGATACTAGCACGGCATTGTCTCGGCTGTGATTATCGCCTACATGCTGCGCCTGACGCTGGAGGATCTCATGAAAGACCATGAAAACATACGGGAAGATGAAGACCCGAAACTGGTAGCCAGAAATACCCGCGTTGGCCTGATTTTATTTGGCGTCTATTTCGTCATCTATACGGCCTTTATTGGTCTGACGACATATTCACCAACATTAATGAAATCACTGCCCTTTGGTGGCGTTAATTTAGCAATTTTATTTGGCTTCGGTTTGATTGTAGCGGCACTCATTTTAGCCATCATTTATTTATTCTTAGCTGCTCGCCCAATCGAAAAGGATAGTTAAAATGGAATATCAATCATCCATGACCACCTTGGTCATATTTTTATTCTTTGTCTGCGTTGTGGTCGGCATCAGCTTTCGCATGGGTGCCAAAGCAAAATCTGCGAAAGGATTTTTCGCTGCTGGTGGTGGCGTACCATGGTGGGTAAACGGAATCGCCTTTGCTGGTGACTATTTATCGGCGGCATCATTCCTTGGTATTTGTGGGATGATTGCTTTTTATGGTTACGACGGATTTTTATATTCGATTGGTTATTTAGCAGGCTGGATCGTTGCGCTGTTTGTGATTGCTGAGCCGATGAAACGTTTGGGGCGTTATACATTTGCTGATGCGCTTGATAATATGTTTAATTCACGCGGCATTAAATTATCAGCTGCCATTAGTACCTTGGTGGTTTCTATCTTTTACCTCATTCCGCAAATGGTCGGTGCAGGGGCATTAATTAAACCATTATTGGGTTGGGAACATTGGATGGGAGTAAGTGCGGTTGGTAGTGTTGTTATCGTTATTGTCGCCACTGCTGGTATGGTGTCGACGACCTGGGTACAATTTATTAAAGGTGGTTTGTTAGTAATTTTATGTGCCATTTTATCATGCATGATTTTATATCGTGGATTTGACACCACGCCTGGCGATGACAAAGCACATCGCTTTGAAACCTTTGCCACTACCGAACTCGCCACACGTCCCGGATTGACCATAATGCCTGCTGAAGGGGCATGGGAAAATGCGCCTTTTATTCGCACAAAAAACCAAGCGGGCACTATTCAAGTTTGGTATAAAAATGGCGACTTAGTGAGCGAAACACAAACAGTCAGTAAAGTTGATGGTGTCCTCTATAAAAATGGTAAACCAGCGAGTTCTGATAATGATCTTCATCCCGTTGGTTCCGTGGCAAAACTGCCCGATGGTAAAGAACAAAGCGGTCCGCTTGGGCCATTAGAATTTTTCCGCGTATTCCAAGATAGTGACATTAATTTATGGAAGAAAAAGGAAATTGATGGCACCACCATTTATTATCCTGTGCCAACCAAAGGATCAGAAATTCTCTCGGTCGGTGGCAGTCCAACTTTCTCTGGCTTACGTGAAGATAATTGGCTGACTAAGTTAGACTTTTTATCCTTAATGTTGGCATTGTTTTGTGGCACTGCTTCATTACCGCATATTTTAATTCGTTACTACACGGTGAAAGATCAAACGAGTGCCCGTAAGAGCACCATCATGGGCATTGGCGCGATTGGGTTTTTCTATGTGTTGACGCTGTATTTGGGCTTGGGAGCCATGACCAGTGGTGGATTAGATCCCACCAACAGTAATATGGCTGCACCATTGTTAGCCAAGAGTTTTAATGAAATATTATTTGCCGTTATTTGCGCCGTCGCATTTACCACCGTGCTGGGAACCGTCAGTGGTTTAATTATGGCAGCGAGTGGCGCCGTCGCACATGATTTAATGACTAACGTATTTAAAATTGATCTCAGTGATGAACGAAAAGTGCACGTCGCAAAAGCTGCTGCCATTTGTGTTGGTATCATTGCCATTTTCTTGGGCATCGCGTTTGAAAAAGTAAATGTGAACTTCTTAGTCGGCTGGGCATTTAACATTGCGGCATCTGCTAATTTACCGGCGCTGGTGATGTTGCTGTTCTGGAAAGGCACTACCAAACAAGGCATCACTGCTGGCATATTCACCGGCATGATCACCTCGCTTGGTTGGATTTTACTCAGCGCCAAATCATTCAAAGATGTGTACGGCCTTGATCCTGCGGATGCGATTGTGCCCTTTAGCCAACCAGCTATTGTCAGTATTCCATTGGGATTTGCCGTATTAATTATTGTGTCGCTCATGACGCAAAAAGGGAAAGTGCAGGCGTAAAACTTAATCACGGTTCATTAATAAATTAGAGTGAACAGAGATGCGGCAGTCGCTAACCTGTCGCTAATCTTCTGTCCGTGAATAACAGCTCTGCTGGTCTGACGTCATCGCCTCAATAATTCGTTATGCACTTTTTTAATTGTATAAGCGGCACATTTGCTTTTCTTGATCACAATATGCGCTGATTACGAGTGCCGCCACGGTGATGTCCTTGTGAATACCGGCCTCTCTGTTTAGGCTCCTTACCTAGGAGAGCCTCGTATGGACGCCAAACGCCCACGTTTTCCCGATCAAGATATCGTTTTAGTGCTGCGCAATCCGCACCGTGCTGGATCATTGGGTAAATTACTGAGCGTCATTGGGGAAGCGCATGCGCTGGTTGGTGATCTCACCACGCGTTCTATTTCTCCCTATCACAGTATCCGTGAAATCACCGTATCGGTTTATGATGACGATCACCTAACTGAAGTGCTGGGAGCAATACGCACAAAAACCCAAGCTGAACTAATTGAAACGCACGATTTAGTTATTGCCCGTCATCAAGGCGGAAAAATTCACTGTGGTCGTAAACAAGATATTAAATTATTATCCGATTTACGTTATATTTATACACCAGGT
>JAHEDF010000240.1:3188-6231 GCA_024641365.1 Planctomycetota bacterium
ACCCATTAAAAGCGCTTGAGATGACCGGCATTGGTAACAGCGTTGGCATATTTACCAATGGAACCCGTGTGCTTGGACTCGGTGATATTGGTCCAGTAGCTGGCATGCCGGTTATGGAAGGTAAAGCCGTCATCTATGATCAATTTGTTGGTATCAGTGCCGTACCCATTTTAATCGATACCAAAGATCCAGGCGAATTTATTGAGACTGTCGCACGTGTTGCACCAACATTTGGCGGCATTCATTTAGAAGATATTCGCATGCCAGATTGTTTCCGCATCGAAGACGAATTAATTCGCAAACTTGATAAACCGGTTATGCATGATGACCAACATGGAACGGCAACTGTTTTGTTAGCCGCGATTCTCTCAGCGTTACGCCATACCAATCGCGATGGTCAGCGTGATATGACCTGTGCGCAAATTGGTTTAGGTGCAGCTGGTTTTGGTATCGCAAAATTATTATTAGCAGCTGGCTTTAAAGTCATTGGTGTTGACCGCAATGAACAAGCTTGCGCGCGTATGGAAAATGTCGGCGGTGACATTGCCTCGTTAGAAGATGCTATGGCCACAGCCGATATTGTCATTGCTACCACTGGTGTGGTGGGATTAATTAAACCAGCCATGATTCGTAAGGGCCAAATTATTTTATCGTTATCCAATCCAATTCCTGAAATTTTCCCAGAAGAAGCCCTTGATGCCGGTGCTGCCTATGCGGCCGATGGCAAGAGCGTGAATAATGCCTTGGCGTATCCTGGTTTATTCCGCGCCGCATTAGATGGCCGTCGCAAAGCCATTACCCCTGCGATGAAAATTGCTGCCGCCCGCGCCATTAGTGCGTTAGCTGGTCCAGATGAATTAGTGCCGAGCCCGTTACATCCGGATGTGCATAATGCTGTGGTCGCCGCCGCGATCGATGCATATAAACGCGAAGATGCGAAAAAATAATATGCCATGCACATAAAATTATTTTTACCGTCGACCTGACAAGCCCTGTAAAATAAGCGCGCGTAAATACAGCAGATCATCGCTGCGTAGCCCATAACCAAACTTTATCCATTTTTTATCGGTAATAGCCGCTAAATACCTACCTCGCCATGCGCCATTGCCTCCACCCATGACGCGTAAATCTTCTAAATCCGAGACCATAATTCTCTGACCAAGTATCCGCATGCCCGTATCGCTATCTGCCGTGACGCTAAAGCCAAACAAACCTTTGCGAAGTGCTGTAAATAATCCAAAAATAAATGGAATACCACCAAACATAATGAGTGGTGCGAAAGCAAAAAGCGTGTGAAAGAGATCTTTTCCTACTTTATCACTTAAACCGGGGTACCAGGCAAAATACCAAAAGGCTAAGGCGAAAAGAAATGGCACCAATATAATCGGCGCTAATAATAAAGCCGGCGATAATCCAATCACCATTTTTCGCCCCCGTATACCTTCAGAAATATGAATGCGCGTTTTTTCAGGTGCTGGAACTTTCAGGTCGGCGTCGGTAATATGTAATAAAATAGAATCATCTAAATGCGTATGATCACGCTCAACAACAGTCCCAGAGCTTTTATCGGCCATTGGTATTTTTGCACCCTTAGCGACACGTTCTGCTAATTGGCACGCAGCGACTTCATTGCTTGGCGCTGCTAATTCTTCTATATCTTGGTCGCCAACTAATCGTACGGGCACAACTGAGCGTTTACTTTTTCTTGATCCGCGCATTTCGCGTTCACAAACCTCAATGCGCAACCACGTACCTAATGGTTTTTCAGTATGCTTAACAAAAAACAACCAGCCCCACCACGAGGTCAGTGTTTTCTCTTCCATATTCAGCATTTTTCCGCCACGAAATCCCGCAACAATTAAGCCAATAGCAATAAAAATGCAGGGAAACCATGCATCCCCTACGGTGCCCGGTCGTCCATTTACTTTTACTGACGACGGATCATTGAGTAATGTTATGAGAAAAAAAGTACCCATACCGGCAAAAATTAAACCAAAAATTATCAGAAATATAGAGCCGCTACTTAAATGTATGGTTTTATCAGCGTCCGACATGTCCCTACTATGATACGCTTTTTTACGATGCAAAGCATCTTATAAAACGCCTCTTAATTGCTCACCTCAATATGTTTAATTTGCAAACCGGCTTCCGCTGAAAAACAATACGGCAATAGTACACTTATTGTGTGCCCAACTGGGGTGGGATAATCAGGTATGAGCGCGGGAATATCTTTGATCGCAATGGTCGCCGTTTTCCACCCGTGTTCGTCTGCAGGTGAATCGGAATTAATCATGGTCTCAAAATTACCGCCGAATCCACCCTGTGGCTTTGCCATACTGATAAATAATTTCATCGCTTGTTTGCGTGTGCTGGTAAAACGATAGGTCAAACGAATCTTTGACTGTGCTGTCAAAGCAACGAATGGTTTTCCTAAACCATCAAGGCTATGAACACGAACTCCGTGATGGATAATTAAAACATCATCAGCTTTGCGCCCTGCAACATATGGTTCAGCGCTAACATAGCCTGGGGTTTCTCCCTGCGGAGCATGCCACGTCCCTTTGCTTGGTGACGCCAACGGACTACTGCCATCATACTGCCACCGCGTTGGCAATGGCGGACGATCTTGGGCAACAAATGGCGTGGTGATATGCAATGTCGCCGTAGCGATTTGTTGTGTGGTGACATCAACAAATTGACCATCCGCCAAACGCACCATGCGCACCCGGCCTTCATCAACTTCCAAAGCGGTACTATCGTCTCCGACTTGCACGCTCAATCGCGTGCCACGTACTTCGATAGCGGCTGTTGCTGTTTTAATTTCAAGCGGCGCATTTTTATCTTGCGGCATAACATGCGCTGATAGCAATCCTCGTTGCACATGAATTCGTTTTTGCCCATCATCAATAATACTGATCGTGGTATCGCCAATTATTGCTACGGTTGTCTGGTCAGTAAATCGCAAGGTCGCTTTTGCACCTGTACCAGATAAGGACAGGGATCCAGCGCGAATCACTTCACCACTTTTTAACGACCGTTGTTG
>JAHEDF010000241.1 GCA_024641365.1 Planctomycetota bacterium
CCGGCGCCCTCTTTTTGCTGCACTTCAATCGTACCCGATTGGCTATTACGTCTAAATAATAAATTATCCTGACCACTTAATTGTGATGCTTTAACCACGGTGCCTTCAGGTAACAAAGTTACCTTGGAACCACCGGTAATATATAAACCGGATTCCACCGTGCAGTTATTCCCTAAACTAATGCCTAATCCGGCATTCGCGCCCAATAGACATTTTTCACCAATACTGATGACCGTTTTACCACCACCGGATAATGTTCCCATAATTGACGCACCACCACCAATGTCGCTCCCATTACCAACAACGACACCAGCACTAATACGACCCTCAACCATACTTTGACCTAATGTGCCAGCGTTAAAATTACAGAAACCTTCATGCATGACCGTCGTGCCTTCGGCCAAATGAGCACCTAATCGAACACGGTCCGCATCAGCAATGCGCACACCAGATGGCACCACATAATCAGTCATACGTGGGAATTTATCGACGCTGTGTACCATGACATTAATACCACGTGCCCGTAATCGTAAACGCACCGCATCAAATTGGTCAGGATCAAATGGACCTTCACTCGTCCACACGACATTATGTAATAATCCGAACATACCGTCTAAATTTAATCCATGTGGTTTTACTTTTCGCATCGACAATAAATGTAAGCGCAAATAGACATCATGTGCACTGACTGGTTTTTCATTTATATCTCCAATAAAAGTAACTGTAACCAAGCGAGGAACTGCAATATTTGCCACATTGGGCTTGCTACCATTACGTAAAAATTCTCGCAAATTATTTAGCACATCAATATTCGGATGCGCTTTCCCATCATTGATAAATGGTGAAAAATGCTCAAGCGCTTCTTCAATTTGCTCTTGATTGAGCGTGTAGCTTTTCGACCCGTTCCGATAACCAGTCAGTGAAGCAAGAACCGCTGCCGAACCAAAGTTTTCATTTAAATTAACCATTGGAAACCACGTATCCAAAACTTTGGCTGGTGATCCAACAACGCCCGGTTTATCAATCGCAGCCATGTTAAAACTGGCGAGCCCGACCGCAAAAGCCGCTGGCTGACGGTAATCCGGTTGTGATTCAATGCGCGATATCAGCGCTTTAAACTTATCTACACTCATGTGTTACTCCGCTTGATCGCCGCCTGTCTGCGGCTGATAGGGCACACCTTGGGCCTCTACCGTGGGCGGCAAGAGTCCTTTTGTTGACCGATGCCAGCGCCACAGGGCCCACATTGCCGACCACTGTAATATCTCCCTGATTTTACCGCCTCTTCGATTACGGCTCTAAGGAGGCCATGCTTCCGCACTGGTTGTCGCGCAGGTCGTTACGACTGCATACGCAAGGCTGTCGATCGGTATCGACGCACGCAGCCACGCCATCTGCCAGACGAGTAAATTTGCCCAATTAGCCAATTTTACTACCATCAATATCTACAAATAAAAAACGGTCTTGTAAAATTTAAATCGCAATAAATGGCGTCACCAGAGACCGTTGTTTAAAATTAACTTATGATGTCTGATATGGGTCCACATCAATTGCGACGTGAACTCCTTTTTCTCGCTTTAGTCCACCATCTTTTTCCAGTCGATCTAAAAAGGCTTGGGCTGCACCACGGCTCCCTGCTTTAATTAATGCATGCCAGCGGTGCTGATTTTTCAAAAATGCTAAATTTGCAGGATTCGGTCCTAGTAGAACACATCCATCTGCTGCTTGTTGAATTTTTTCTCCATGTTTTTGCGCAACCATTTGCACATTCGCGGCTGAAGTACCGCTCCACAAAAATCTCACCAAGCCCGCAAAAGGAGGATAACCATATTCTTGCCGCGTTTTCATTTCATAATCAAAAAATGAACGCGGACGATGCTCAACTGCACAGCGAAGCGCTAATGCTTCGGTATCAAAAGCTTGTACCACCACTGTTCCTGGACGGTCGCCACGACCAGCACGACCAGCAACCTGCGCAACTAATTGAAAAGTTCGCTCAGCCGATCTGAAATCAGGAATCGATAAACCGCGATCTGCTGCAACAATACCGACTAACGTGACGCGCGGAAAATCTAATCCCTTTGCTACCATTTGCGTGCCAACCAAACAATCAGCAGCACCATCTGAAAATGCCTGAAATAATTTCGCATGGCCCTGACGCTCAGCTACCGTATCAGCATCAACACGTAATACCGTCAGTCCAGGAACGGCCTCTGTTAATTGCGCTGCTAATTGTTCAGTTCCCAAACCAAATGTAGATAACGTGGCTTGCCCACATGCCGGACACGTTAGAGGCAAAGGTCTCTCTTCACCACAATAGTGACATTTAACTTTACGTACCGCACGATGATACGTTTGACTGATGTCACATTGCTGACAAGTCAACGTGTGGCCGCAGCTTTGGCAACTGACAACGGGACTCCAACCGCGTCTATTTAATAACACAATGGCTTGTTCACCGCATTTTTTAACGTCACTCAAACGAGTAATTAATTCACGACTAATGGTCGCTTGTTTGTGTTGCGCATGACATTCTTCACGCATATCTATTAATGTTGGCGTTGGTAATTTCCCACCTAATGGACGTTCTTTTAAAGATAAAACCTGATAACGCCCTAAACGTGCATTATGAATGGATTCGAGTGATGGCGTTGCAGACCCTAAAATAATAGGAATACCTAATTGATTCGCATAAACGATGGCTAAATCACGAGCATGATAACGCGGGACACTTTCTTGTTTGTACGATTGCTCATGTTCTTCATCAACAATAATAAGTCCCGGTTTTGGCATCGGGGCAAATAACGCCGATCGAGTTCCTACAATTAAATCAATTTCTCCTTGCGCGACTGCGCGCCATTGCTGAGCCCGTTCGCCATCCGTAAATCCACTATGTAAAACAGCTACACGTTCAAAACGATTACGCACACGTGACGCTAATTGAGGCGTCAGAGCAATCTCTGGCAATAATAATAAAACTTGTTGCCCACGTGCCACGACCCGTGCGGCTAAATCTAAATACACCAGTGTTTTACCAGATCCCGTTACACCATGTAATAAAAAGGCTTGTCCTTTTTCACGGTCCAATGCCTCAGCAACTGTCTCCACCGCTTTATTTTGTTCATCGGTTAATGCATGGCGTTCATCACGTGTCCGCACATGCACTTCACGAATACTGGTATCTTCAGTAATGATTATCGCACCTACATCTGCCAATTTATCTAAGGTGGCACGAGTCGTATTCGCTAAACGACACGCTTCGCTTAAGCCAATGGTCTGTGTTGGTAAACTTTCAAACACCGCTTGTTGGCGTTTGGTTAATTTTATATCCTCGATAGATTTTTTTGTGATAAATACCAAGCGTTCAGGCGCTGCACCTTCTCGTACAGGCGCTGGAACAGCCCCGGCTAAAAATTCACCTAACGAACAACGATAATACCGTGCCCCCCACTGAATAAGTTGCAATAAATGTCCCGGGACATGCACATCTGAATGGTGCGCAATAATGGATTTTAGTTTATACGAAGTTGGGGGCGACTCTCTTTTTACGGATAAAATAAATCCACGTAATTGACGTGGACCAAATGGCACGGTTACGCAATCACCAACCTTTACAGACAGTGAATCCGACACCAGATAGCTAAAGCTATCACGCCCAGGACAATCCAAGCCCACTTCGGCTATCAGCGGTTTATCTGGTGGTTTATCAATCACGACATTAGCGTCTGAACTCATTGAGTTGCCACAAGTAGTGGTTCCCAGAGGGCATAATTTCCGCCAGAACTGCCAATAATACCACCCAAACACACGTCTATTTATCGACATTTCGTTATTGGCTTATTCATTATTATTCGTAAGGAGATGACCCACATCCTCACTTAACTAACCGGAGTTACCAATGCATCGCATTTTGATTTTACTCATCGCTGGATTTACCATCAGTTTGTCAGCCAGCGAACAGCATCTCTTTATACTCTCAGGCCAGTCAAATATGCAGGGCTTGAAACCCGATGAATCATTTATTCCCGCCGTGGAAAAAGCATTCGGCAATGAAAATGTTATCGTGGTACACAGCGCACAAGGCGGACAACCTATTCGTCGTTGGTATAAAGAATGGGTCGATGCAGCCGGAAATAAACCAGACAAAAATGGGGATCTCTATGACGTCATGATGAAAAAAGTGAATACCGCCATTGAAGGAAAAAAATTAGCAAGCGTCACCTTTTTGTGGATGCAAGGCGAACGTGACGCGAAAGAAGGTCACGCGAGTGTTTATAAGGCAAGTTTTAACGGCTTGTTAAATCAAATTAAAACCGATTTAAAAATCGAGCGCTTAAATTATGTAATTGGTCGCTTGAGCGATTACGGGAACAATAATGCGGGCTATAAAGACTGGAACGCCATGCGCGAGGTATTGGTCGCCTTAGCAGATGAATCGCCACAGGGCGCATGGGTTGATACGGATGACCTCAATGATGGCGTCAATCGCGGCGGGAAAAAAATCAGCAACGATTTGCACTATTCAGCAGAAGGCTACGTCATTTTTGGCCAACGCCTTGCTGACAAAGCGATTGAATTAATAAACAAAAAATAAAGTAATATAAAGTAGTAATGTCGGTGGCCATCATGTAAAATTACATGGTGGCCATTTACTTATATGATGAGACAGGTAATGGAACAACGCCTAACTTTTCATAATTAAAGCCATTTTCCTTTGGCTCATACGCACCAACAATGTCAACACTACTGGTCGCCGCTATTGATGCCTCCATTTCCATTCCCCAGTAAACTGCATTAATAATCAAGCGTCGTAAGTCTGCGCTCAACAAGTCAGACGCGCTTCCCATGGTTGAATGAAATACGCGCGCCGTTTTTCCCGTACTGGTTTCCCAGTTTTTAATCCACGCCACAGGTAACGGTTCTAATTTTTCATTTGGCGGGTCGTCATGATTACGTCCCGTTAATGGCTGTCCCCATACCAAAGCAGTGCAACCGGTTGGCAAACTAGTGCCTTCTTTGTACGTGCGATAGACGTCTGTTTTTCCCCAAATATCTTTAACCCCAATTAAAATAGGATGCTCCTTTTGCGTTTCTTCAATAATGCCGCGCGTAGAGTCCGCCTGCCAACGTCCATGATGCGCCATAAACGCGCCCCCTAATACATCTTCGCCCCAACGCACTTGTTTATCGTTAATTTTATAGGGCAACGGGCCACGGAAACCGTGATTACCGGTACGGATAGCAATAATTGGTTTTCCTGAATCAATGTAATTGACGATGAGTTGTTTTTCTTCCATTGGCAAAGTCAAAAGACGTGGAAAAAATATTACTAAATCAGCTTTTGCTAAATGTTCTAATCCTGGAATGTGATGTTCTTTGAATGGCTTATCCTTCTCTGGATAAACGGGCATAGTCGGATCAACTTCACCTTTTTCATTTACTCCAAATAACACCGTGCAGGTAAATCCGTGATGCTGACTTAAAATTTTAGCCAACATCGGCATGCCTTGTTCACTGCGATATTCTTGATCAGCGGCAATTATTACCACGTGTTTTCCAGCCCCTGGGCCGGCACCACCAGAGTAGGTCAGCCATAATTGATTATCTGCTGTTTCACCATATCCACTGATCTGTAGCATAAGTAAAAATATGATTCCGGCTGCTGAATTAATAAGATTGTTTGTCATGTTATTTTGGTATCTCATTAACGGTGTAATAGGCTTTTTTATGTAAAAGCGGCTTGCCGTCTGTATTTACAGCACGCACGTCAAATTCATGGATATGATCTTCAACCATTTCACTTAAATATAATCGAACCGATAAACCATCATCAGCGGGAACCGCTTTCGCTACCGTTGGTGTGGTGTGATCAACTTCAGGACTACCATAGGCACCTTGATATATGTATGTGTAGGACGTTACAGCATACGATTCCGTTTTTGCGGCAACGCCACGATCAATTGGCTGGGTAAAGTGTAAAAGAAAGCCATCTTTCTGAATATTTATGTCTTTTATTTCAAATGGCACTTTGCCATTCCAGTCCAGACGTTGAATTGCAAATGGTTCACTGCCACGCACTGGCCATTGACGACTGGTGGTAAAACCGCTGGTTATTAGTTGCCCGTTCGGCGTAAATTCCACATTCATTAAGCCCGTTGCTAATCCTTCACGAAATGGGAAGCAGGCCCCCTGCCAAACCCCATTTATTTCTTCGGTTGTCGCACGAA
>JAHEDF010000242.1 GCA_024641365.1 Planctomycetota bacterium
TTGGATCGCCCATCTAATTGAAGAATTCAGGTTTATCCGACGGATGGGAAGGCCAATAAAAAACACTCCACAAGATAAGTTCTTACGGAGTGTTAGTTGGCTCCCCGGGTAGGATTCGAACCTACGACCAGATGATTAACAGTCACCTGCTCTACCACTGAGCTACCGAGGAATGCGGTAAGGCGCGGGATCATCATGCTACAACGGGTATGTCAAGGCGATGGCTGGGGAACACCGAAGGCTCAGCCGCATCAGGACTTAGGATTTGTTTTAAAAGCCGCAAACCATGCAGCGATTCTTTGTGGATTACTGAATATCCCACGGTTCTGGTTTGCAGGGTTGGGGTGGCGTATCGTCCATACGCACGGCAAAACACGTCGATCCGGTATCGAGCATCGCTTCTAAATACGGACGGCAGCCACCACAGCCGAGTCCGCAGCGGATATTAAGACTGATTTGCGCTGTCGTCGTCCACCCCTTGGTCTTGGCTTCTGCCAAGATGTCCCGAAAGGTCCGCTGGAAACAAACGCAGCGAGTGACGGCCATTGTGTTATCCTATATAAATAAATCTGACAATGAAAGCTTACTGTGGTTGTCGTCGCACAGAGACAGTCCGTGGTAAGTCATGTTCACAACAAAATCCTTCTTCATTTATGATTCTGGCGAAAGAGATCACTGGACAGGTAGCGGTCTCCACGATCGCACGCAATAAAAACGATGAGACCACGTTCAATGGTCGCGGCAATTTGGCATGCAGCCCAACAAGCGCCGCCGGAACTTGGCCCGGTGAAAAGCCCGATCTCGCACGCCAAACGACGCGCCATGTCTTCAGCAACCTGCTGGGAAATATCAATCGTTTGATCGACGCGTTCTGCTTCAAAAAAGGTTGGTAAATATCCTGGGGACCAGCGACGAATTCCTGGGATGCGACTGCCATCTGCTGGTTGGCAGCCAATTATTTTAACTGCGGTGGATTGTTCTTTCAGATATTTACTGACACCCATTATAGTACCGGTGGTGCCCATTGCAGAAACGAAATGGGTAATTTGCCCCATGGTATCGCGCCAAATTTCTGGACCAGTGCTGCGATAATGCGCTAAAGGATTATCAGTGTTGCCAAATTGATTGAGCATCACAAATGCGTCAGGTTGTCCGGCGGTCGCGGCAACTTGCGCGGCAGCATAATCGCGTGCTTCTTCCATGCCGCCATCAACTAAATGCACAATGGCACCAAATGCTTGCATGGTTTGGGTGCGCTCAACGGTCAAGGTATCCGGCATGACTAAATGCATGTCGATGCCTACGGCGCGTGCGATCATCGCTAAAGCAATGCCGGTGTTGCCACTGGTGGCTTCAATTAATTTCATGCCACGTTTCAGGGTGCCTTTTTCCAGGGCTCCTAAAATCATACCTTTTGCTGCGCGATCTTTGACGCTGGATGCCGGATTATTACCTTCGCATTTTGCGAGTAAGGTGACGCCTGGTTTGCCGACCAAAGCGGAGCAATCCATCAGTGGCGTATTGCCTACAAGATCAATCAACTGCGGCATGGCGGCGCACCATGCCGAGAGTGTTCTAGAGAGCAATGGAGAAAATCGTAGGGACGCACTGTTGAGTCCGGAAATTTTACAACGTCCGGAAGTCCGGAAGTCCGGAAGTCTCAAATTATTGAACAGTTAATTAATTACGGACATAATTATTGCGGCAGCAAAAAGGCGGCGCTATGCGCTTAGAGTAAACTATAAAAGTGAGCGCAGCGAACACCTTTTTGCAGTTAATAAAATATTATTCCTAGCACAAAAATCGTTGGTCAGGCAAGACTTCCGGACTTCCGGACTTCCGGATGCTGATCGACTTCCGGACTCATCTACCCAGGAATACCGTGTTCTGGTGCTATAACCTGTAAGGCTTCGCCGGCTAAATAAAAACTACCGGTGATACATAAATCGACGTCAGTCGGTTGTGCTGCTAATGCTGCTTCAATGTTGTCATACCAGGGCCATGCTTGTGCTGATTTTGGCCAGTCATGCTGTTGGCGAGCACGTGGAGAATGATAACCAACGCGGACAACATGGACATGAGCTGGAATTATTGTCAAAATAGCAGCAATATCTTTATCATGTGCGATGCCAAATACTAAGCGCCAGGCTGACTTGAACGTTTTAGCAGCGACCGCTAACGTCGCCATAATGCTGTCTTTATTATGTGCGCCATCAATTAATATCGTGCGTTGGTCTTGTTTAATAATTTGACAACGCGCTGCTAATGTTGCATTTGCAAAACCGCGACGCATCGCTGACTGATCAAGATGCGGCAACCATAGTAATAAAGCCATGGCAGCGGTGGCGGCGTTGTCTTGCTGATGCTCACCGTTTAATCCCACCACCATATGCTGACTGGGTCGTGGTACCCACGCGGTTAATGGTTTTGGTAATAAATTAATGTGCGTCGTTCTTTTAGAATTATTCGTCACTATTCTATATTTTGCTAATTGACGCCAAATGGCTAATGTGCCTTGGGCGGATTGCGGCGCAATAACCAGCGGCGCATCACGGCGAGAGATCGCTAATTTTTCATGCGCTATATGCTGCAAGGTGGGGCCTAAAATGTCGCAGTGATCGAGCGATAAATGCGTAATGATCGCCACCGCGCAATCTAATGCATTTGCACAATCTAAACGCCCGCCTAATCCGACTTCTAATAAAAAGCGTGTGCCTGGTCGTCTGGATGCTAACAAACACGCGATGGCAAAAGTGCGCTCAAAATAGGTCAGTATTAAATGATGTTTTTCTTCTAATAACGCGACCGCGGTACAACAGGCGGCAATTATGTCTGGGTTTGCTGGTACACCATCAATGCGCCAACGTTCTAAGACGGAACACACATGTGGACTGGTGAAGGCGAGCGTTGGTTCATTGGCCGCAACTAATGCACATTCAATTAAACGCAGTGTGCTGCCTTTGCCTTTGGTGCCACCAACCGTGCACGGTTTCGGTACGGGCGGTAATACGTCCAACAGCGCGCGTACTCCGCTTAATTGCATGTCCCTATATTCTCCCGTTCGTTCACGATTGGGAGCGGAGTCTAACCACGTGGTAATTGCGAACAGCGTTGGAGCGATAGCCATGTGTGATCAATTGCGATTTAAGACGAGGTGAACGACGGCAGGCGCGCAGCCTCGAATTCGCTCTCAGTCGGTCAATGCTGCAGTGTATCGCCATTGTCATGGTCAGCAGCAGGTCGCTGCATACTGGCACGGCTGGGCAACTTACGTCGAGCAGTTGTTTACATTGTATGAGCAGCATCCACACGGCATTTGACAGTGCCGCACGCTCCGTTACCTGCCGCAAACAGGTTCTTGGCACCTGACAACCATACCCATACTGCGCAACCATGGCCCGCGCCACACTGCAACTAAAACTTAAATCCAATGACATCATCAACGGCAAATACGCCGTCGTTAAGAAATTAGGTGAAGGCGGCTGCGGCTCTGTCTATCGCTGTAAGCAAGTCAAAGGTGAAGGCGAAGTTGCGATTAAAGTTTTAGAAAATGCCAGCGACTTGCCACGCTTCAAACGTGAAGCGAAAGTTTTGGGCTCAATTCGCCATCAACATGTGGTAAAATTATTAGACCGCGGCGTACACGAACGGCATCCGTATTTAGTGCTTGAATATATGGAAGGCGGCAGCGTTCGCGACCTGATGGACAAAACCGGAAAAATGTCGCCCGAAGAAGCCGCTTGGGTGATGGTGCAAACGGTGCGCGGACTACGCGCCTCGCGCACCGTGCATCGTGACATGAAACCAGAAAATTTATTGGTTGGTCGTGGCATCGGTAAAACCGGAACACTGCGCCTAACCATTAATGATATTCGCAAAGGTTCAGTAATTAAAGTTGCCGACTTTGGCTTAGCTAAAGGTCACGATCCCACCGCGACAAAACTAACCAATACCGGCCAAGTCATGGGCACGCCCGTGTACATGAGCCCAGAACAATGCCGCAACACGCGTACCGTTACGGTAAAAAGTGATATTTATTCACTCGGTATCATTTTTTATGAAATGGTCGTCGGTAAAGCACCGTTCGATGCCAACAACGCGTATGATATTATGGCCATGCATTGTAATGACGCGCCAAAATATCCGCGCTTCTTAGATCCCAAGGTGAAATTAATTCTTGAGAAATGTTTATCCAAAGTTCCTAAAGATCGCTATCCATCTTTATATGCTTTAGAACGCGATCTCGCCGCCATTGCCGGATTAGGCGATCCCGAACCAGACCGTTTACCGTGGGCGTGGATTATTAGTGGCGTTGGCATCGTGGTCTTTGCTGCCTTAGCCTATTATTTACGGGATGACCTTTTACCGTCACTGACGATGTGGTTTGAGAAATTTAGACGGTAAAAATTACTTGGATCCCTGTTGTTACTGGATCGACACCGCTAAAGACATAAAGATTCATCCATGCTTGACTAACCAAATAGTTGACTAACCAAGTAATAGAGATGCGCCTTAAAGTCCTGCGTTATCAGCTATTTACGATTATCTGCTTTACCGGTATTCCACACCGGTTACTCGCTAGTCATTCGTTACACTTGCGTAGCGTTTGAATTCGTAGTACACATTCAAGCGACACGAACGGGGTACGACCACTTGTGGTCGGGCGAATAGCCAACCTGCTCGCGTCACCCTTTAATCACAGCGGTGGGTTATTTCCCACCGCTGTTTTTTTTTCGATAGGCAAATCAACAAATTTGCGCCTTAAATTAAATCCACCTTTCAAACTTGGATTATCAAATATCGCTTGAAGAGCTTTTGATGTTGGTCGGTCTGGGTGTTCTAAAAAATCCTTAGCCCACGTCGCTACGCAATCGGATAATAATTCCGCATTATTATCAGGACGATGGTCATTCGCTGCCTTAGTATGAAGAGTAATTTTATCTTTTGCTAAACTAGACAGTAACTTGAGTATAACAGCCAGGCCTTTTCCGCTAGAGTCTGAAGGAAGTCGATCACAAAGGAGATGCCAAACTGGCTTATGTCTAATATTTTCCGTCGCAATGGTATACAATTCACCCAATGCCATTGCTGTCCAAACAACAACGGGTGCACGTTTAAGGTCCATCTCAAATTCAATAAATTTTGGTTCGTCATTTAATCGAACACTCATAGGACCCCATCTAACAACTTCTACTCCATCCTTACGAGTGACAATTTGCCCTAACCTATTTGGATTATCACTAGAAATATAAAACTGCCAAAGTTTTATTATCTCTTTTGCCTGAATTGCAAAAACAAACGTGCGAACCTCTGGAATAGCTTGGATTGCAGCAACAAAACCATTCGCAAATGAAAGTTGTCTTGGCTGACGATGCCGCTTGGTTCCCGCATTCCATTTTGAGAGTATGAAATTAGGGTGACCCGCTTTTTCTTTAATGACCTCGCAGAAGTCTTCTATATGTTTGGTTGTTGGACCAATAACAACACCAACCGTATGCCAAGCATCGGGACCACGTTGTGGATTTAATTGATCATCTGGGGCACCATCCTCAACGCCAAAAAATACTTCTGGTTCACGATCATTCTGCCGTTGCTTACGGTCATATTCTTTTTGCCGACGACGTTCACGCCTTCTCGTCTTAGCCGCTCGTTTATCGTGATGCTTACCCATATGACGTCTAATTAGTTTGACCACATGTTTAAAGTCGCAAGACGACATTCGGGGGCTATGATGATCATGACGTTACTACCTCTATTTCCGGCATTGCCTGATCATGTAAAAGAAAATTAGTTTTCTTCCAATAGTGCGCGCAATTGTGCTTCATCAATAATAGCGACACCTAACGACTGTGCTTTGGTCAATTTCGATCCGGCTTCTTCGCCTGCCACCACATAATCGGTTTTTTTGGATACTGACCCGCTGGTCTTCCCCCCTGCTGCTTTAATTTTTGCTTCGGCTTCTGGTCGTGACCAGGTCGGTAATGTTCCGGTCAGCACAAAGGTTTTTCCGGCAATTCCCGCTTTAGCGGCGGTCACGACTTGTTTACTGGTGAGGTCGACGCCCGCTGCGGCTAATCCGGTCATCACCGCAACAATGGCTGGTGCGGTTAATTGTTTAAATACGCCATCGGCAGTTGTTTCATCAATGCCTTCCATGGGCATTATACCTAATTGTTGTGCTTCGGCTTTTTCCTCTTTCTTTAATTGTTTGCGAATAGTGAG
>JAHEDF010000243.1 GCA_024641365.1 Planctomycetota bacterium
CGCCATCATCTTCTTCCATGTCGGCATAGCCGATACCGAGAAATAATTTGACTTCCATGGTTTCATTTGACCAAGCGGAAACGCGAAAACGCAATTCATCAATTGATGAATTAATGGTGGTGTTGACGGCATTTTGTTTGCCTTCATAGACACCGCGTTCATGGTAAATAACGACGTCGAACTTTTGGCCGACTGGGATAACTAAACCGAAGTTGGTACTGACGCCATCAAAGCGGCTGTCGTCAACTAAGTGGTAGCCTACGCCGAATTCGAAGCCGATCAGCTTGTCGCCTTCTGCGGCTTGTGCACTGGTGGTCATGAACGCACCGGCGAGGACTAAGGATGGGATGAGGGATTTGAGCATGCTGAAACTCCTAGTAAGGAGGGTTTGTTGTATCTCCTTATAGTTCACACAACTATGAGGAAGATCAGGAAAAAATAGGAGCGCAGATGCTACGGTCAATACTTTTGTTTACTAATTTTACATAAGTTCAACATTGACAGTAACTTAAATATACAACTGGTGGCTTTGATCATCCCCTATTAAAGATCATAGCTATACAAAAACCATGCTTTTTCTTTGTTAATTACCTACTTTTTAATCAAAATTTTATCCGGTTAAACTTAGAGAATATTGCTTAAAAAGGCATCAATTCGTTTTTTACCCTGATTAGAGCATGTAAAAACAAGTGGGTTCATAAAGTAAAGGAGTAATGCGTTTATTTAGGAGGTTTATTCATTTAATTTGATAAAACCTAGGGGCCGCATGCGACAAACATGTAAAATATAACACCTTGATGCCAATAAAAATTAAGCCATCAATAACCATTATTTAAAAATAATTTTTTAAATAATGGTTAATATAATGTTAATAAAATAATACCATTTTTCTTATTATTAAAATTGCGCAGCCCGCGCAATCGCCATTAACGTCGCCCGTGCTTTTCGTAACGTTTCTTCATATTCACTCGCCGGATCACTGTCGGCGACAACCCCAGCACCAGCGTGCACATGGACATGACCTGGCGTTAATATCGCTGTCCGAAGCGCAATGCAGGTATCTAAATTACCACGAAAATCTAAATAGCCGACAGCGCCAGCATAGGGGCCGCGTTTGACCGGTTCTAATTCATCAATGATTTGCATGGCACGTACTTTTGGTGCGCCGCTCACCGTGCCTGCTGGGTGACAACAACGTAGTGCATCTAAAGCGTCTAAATCATCTCGTAAATCGCCTTCGACATGGCTAACTATATGTTGGACATGGCTATAACGCTCAATGACCATGCATTCAGTTAATTTAACCGAACCCGCTTTGCACACATGTCCCACATCATTGCGGCCGAGATCAATTAACATGGTATGTTCAGCGCGCTCTTTTGGATCATTTAGCAGGATTTTACCGAGCTTTTCGTCTTCTTCAGGTGTCGCACCGCGCAGCGCCGTTCCGGCAATCGGACGTAAAGCTACGCGCCCATCTTCAACGCGAACCAATAATTCTGGGCTGGCGCCAACTAAGGCAGATTCACCGAGTTTTAAACAAAATAAATAGGGACTGGGATTTAAACTGCGCAAGCTGCGATACACTTGGAATGGCGTTAATTGACACTCAGCTGTAAGTCGCTGACTCAGCACAACCTGAAACGCATCGCCGGCCTTAATATATTCCTGAATGCGACGCACCCCCTCCTGAAATTTTTGCGGATCGGTGTGCTGCTGATATGATAATTCTTTGCCACTGCCAACTTCAACTAATTGTGAGGTATGTGGTTGGTCGAGCTGCGCTTGCAATTGATCCAATTCTTTTGTCGCTGCCGCGTAAGCATCGGCCACCGATAGTCCGGTGGTTAAATCCAAATGGGTAATTAATAAAACGTGATTATAACTATGATCAAAAATCAAAACGGTATCGTACCGACATAAATGAACATCAGGCAAGTGCAGATGATCCGGTGGGCAATCCGGTAATGGCTCCATCATGCGCACGGTGTCATAAGATAAATAACCCACCAGGCCGCCGCTAAAACGAGGTAACTCTTTCAGATGCGGTGACCGATAAGGTTTTAAGTAGGCACGTATCGCACTGTAGGGATCGCCGGATAAAGTTTCGCTGGATCCATCATCGCGATAAAGCGTCAGCGTTTTGAGATCGCCAATTAATCGCGCGCGCGGCGCAACACCAACCATGCTGTAACGCGCCACACGCTCACCCCCGACCACGCTCTCAAATAAAAACGCGTACGGTTCATTCTCAAAACGAGCCAAGGCACCAACCGGGGTCAGCGCGTCCGCCACCAAACGACGCACCACCGGAATGAGCGTATAGCCTTCGTCCGCCAATTTTTGAGCCGCGCCTAAGTCCGGTGTCATGACAAACCGTTTCCTCTTAACAGTGGGACGCGCACGGTAGAGGCTGTTGTCCTCGCCGAAAGTGACCAAGTACGCGCCTCCCCAACAACATCAAAATGTTTCATCACAACCTGTTGACGCCTTATAATCACTCTTATTCACATAAGTTATGATTTCAGGGCTGTGGTTCTATCGCGCTGTCTCATAACCAATTTGTCACATTATGAGTTCGATTGGACCGTAGAGCTGCAGCCTGCTGGCAGGTGAATCAGCCGTTATGTGTTGCGCATTTAAACAATTGAAATGGTTGCATGGTCGCACATTGTCCTGCGCTCTGTTGTGGCCAGGCAAAGCATAGCACGGGTCATCCCGTCACACTGCTATGCTTTGAGTGGTCGCGTTGGCGAGCCTGTGTGGGGACCGCCACTGACTTCATAACACCGTCACACCTTTAAGGAGGACTGACGTGAATCTTAGATACCTCGTGCCCGCTCTGGGCCTCGCCGCTTTTTCCACCTCTTCAGCATTTGCTGCTGAAGGCATGCCAACCGTCAGTATTTCTGGCTGGGTTGATGCCGTCGCGCAATACTCGCAAGATGATGATCCTAAAAATGACAACACTGGTACCGCTAAAGACGAAACCAGTGGCAATTTCCGCTTTACTGGCGCAGCCAGCTTAAAAGCAAATGCACAAATTACCGATACCTTGATGGGTAAAATTAACCTCTGGTTCGATCCAGGTTCCAATAGCGTCAACATGCGTGAAGCTTACTGGAACTGGGGCTTTGCTGAAGGCTTTAGTTGGCAAATGGGTAAGTACATTGACCACGTTGGCTGGATTTCCGCAGAACCAACTGGTTCAACCTTCTTATTCATCAATGCAGGCACCATTGGCTACACTGCTCCATACGGCAACGATGTGCTTGGTACTGCTTTGAACTTCGCGCCTATGGGTTCACCGTTCAGCGGTTCGATTCACGTTACCAATGGTTACTACACCGCAGGTGACGCAAGCTCAGTCGGTTATACTTCAACCACCAGTGGCAATCGCGAAGATACTGATCTTGGCTACGGCTTAGACCTTATCTTTAATTTACCTGATGGCTTAGGCAGCATTAACGCTGAATTAGCTTATGACACCCATTCAGGTGACACGACCAGCTTAGGCGGGAATGTCGCGCCAGGTGCGAATGACTTTGGCGGCGACGTTTTAATGGCTGGCCTTAATGTCACCCTTACCCCAAGTTCCATTTTAACCTTTGGCGGTGAAATCATGTATGTCACCGTCGATGACGGTGAAACAGCTGCTGGAGCTCCTGTTCTCAATGGCAAAGACCGTTTGCAAGGTTTGTTGTTAGCTAATGTCGCATTCGAAGGCGCTCCAATTCCGATGTCCCTTTCAGCATTAGTGCAATACATCACGATTGATTTCAACAACACTGCTCTCACCGAAAGCGAAGAACGCTTATATGTCGGCGTTTGCTTATTAACCAACCCACTGACGACGACCAATTTCGGCTTAAACTACGAAATTGGCTTCTTTGATAAGTCGGGCATAAATGGCGGTACTGGCCCAGCTTCTGAAGACAATGGCTTCCACGCAGCTGTAGAAGGCATCGTCAGCTTCTAATTAATAAAGCTGAAACTTTCACAACGAAAGTTAAATGACATTTCCCTCTCTAGTAAAAACTAGAGAGGGAAATATTTTTATATACCTGTTATTAAAATAAATTTTATCCACTTATCTCCTATTCTTCGTTACGAAGGACTACGCGTGAAAATTCGCCACTTGCTTCCCATACTAAGTCTCGCCGCCTACATGACTCCCATGCATGCGGAAGACAGCGCTCCCATGTTATCATATGAAGGCTGGGTTGATGCCATCTTACAATTAGAAAATAACAGCCAAGTTCGTGATAATCCTGCATCCGCTAAGGACAACGCCTCCGGTTCAATTCGTTTTACTGGTGCTGCAAGTTTAAAAACTAATCTACAAATTACGAATTCCTTGTCTGGCCGGATTAATATGTGGTACGATCCCGGCAGTAACGATCTAAATTTACGTGAAGCCTATTGGAATTGGGGCTTCGCAGATGGATTCAGCTGGCAATTTGGAAAATACATTGATCACGTTGGGTGGATTTCTGCAGAACCGACAGGTCCAACTTATTTATTTGTTAATGCATCGTATATTGGCTATACGACCACGTACGGTAATGATGTGCTTGGCACTGCTTTAAATATTGCACCGATGGGCTCTCCAATAACTGGATCACTTCACTTAACAAATGGTTATTATAGTACCGCCGATGGTGAATCGGTTGGGTACGTTTCAAATCCATCGGCAAATAGAGAAAATTCTGATGTCGGTTTAGGTGCTGATATTATTTATGCCGTCAATGAACAATTAACAATTAATCTTGAGGCCGTGTACGACATGCATTCGACTGTTGATACGTACACCAAATTCACTGGTGGCGGATTAGCCAATACCCAACTGGGCGGTGATGTGTTCATGATCGGTTTAAATGCAACCTATCAACCAACATCCTCCCTCCTTATTGGTGCTGAAATTCAATATTTAGATCTAGGTGAAGTCGAAACGGCCGCAGGCGCGACTTTGTTATTAGGCATTGAACGTTTACAGGGATTGCTCGCGATAAATTATAAAATACCGGAATGCCCCCTCAGTTCATCTGTCACACTGATGGGACAAATAATTAATGGTGACTATAGTAAGGCCACAAGTGACGCTGATGAGCAACTCTCGCAAATTAGCCTCACATATTTAACAAACCCGTATAAGAATTTAGGTATCAATGCCGAATTTGCTTTATGGCATATTAATAACAAAATAGGCTTTGAAGCCGAACCCCCGAATGTTAACCGCGATTACTCCGGCTGGGCATTATCATTAGAAGGTATTGTTAGTTTTTAATTATTACAATTAAGCAAGAATGTTTTCCCAAAAAGTCCTCGGTAGTACCGAGGACTTTTTTTGAGACCGAAATATCTGCTCAGGTGCTTGTCCTTTTGCTCCCAGGTCCATTCACCGCCCGCCACGCAGCGCAGCGCGAACGTCCGATTGCCGCCACGCAATCAGCCGCGACAGTCGGCTATGCTGACCATTTATATCGACGCTGACGCCTGCCCGGTAAAAGCAGAAACTTACAAAGTCGCCAAACGCTATGGGTTACTCACCATGGTGATCGCTAATCAATGGATCAACATGCCCAATGATCCGATGATTCGTCTCGAGGTCGTCGATGACGGTTTTGATGCCGCGGATAATTGGATTGTCGAACACGCTGGGCAAAGCGATATCGTCATTACCGATGACATCCCCCTCGCCAGCCGCTGTATTGAAAAAGGTGCCCGAGTGCTGACTAATCGCGGTGACATCCGCGACGAAAGTTCCATCGGCGATGCCTTAGCCAATCGCCAATTGCTACAATACTTGCGCGGCGCGGGAGATGTAAAAGGCGGTTCCAGACCGATGCAAGATCAGGATCGCCATTATTTTATGCAGCAATTAGATAAGCTAATTCACGCGGTGAAAAAGCACGGGTAATATTGTAAATAGCGTCTACTTGCACAATTGACACGAACGACTGCGGTATCTTTTCAGGTGCCTGCTTTATCGTCCTCGTCCTAAATCGTCCTAAATAGCGAAGAGCCTCCCATTATTCTGATAACGGCCAGCCGTCAGTTGAGAGATTTTCTTCGGTTGGCTCTTTTTCGAATAAGGCTGGGGAGCCGGTTGGGTTGACGGCGGAACTGATATAAAAGTAAATTGCGCCATCCGGTGTAGCACCACCTCCTCCATTTATATGACAAACCCCATGTACTTTACCCCCTCTAGACTGAAATT
>JAHEDF010000244.1 GCA_024641365.1 Planctomycetota bacterium
CCAGCAGCTCGTTGTAGCGCAAAAATAACAACATCAATCGGCGTTATATCATCATTAAATAAAACTACTTTCCAACCATGGTTTGGCGTAGCATTTTTATTAGGCACTACTTTGGGTTTTGGAATGGTAACGGTACCGGGCACTATAAACTCACTTGTAGAGAACGTACGCTAATTTTATTTTTCTACATAAATTATGGGTGATATGCAGGCTGCCATGATGCAGGTAAACGCCATAAAGTGCTAGTAGCAATTAAAGCAACAGCAGTTGCTGCCTGTTTACCTGCCACGCTTTGCAAATTTTCCTCAACAGGAGCGGGGTCTTGAGCGAGCCATTCATTGATCGTTGATCGTATGAGGTTGTGGTCTTCTGGATGGGACCAGGCGCAAAATGACCAAGCCATACGTGATTCACCAAGTGACAAGGCATTAGTTTGAATATCACCAAATGGGAGTGCAGGTGTATTTTTGGGATCGATTAATTTAAGAAACGATAACCACACTTGATCTGTAGCACTTTGACGCAAGGCAGCGAGTTGATTAGGTCGATCTTTTGGGTTGAGCAACGGTATTAACCATGTTTGCCAGGGAGCCGCTTTACCATCAATAATGGCAATTTCGATCGAGGCAAATAATGCAGGTGGTATCCCATCCCAATCGGCTAATGCGCAAGCAACAAGCGAAATAGTATAGGGATCTTTTCGTACTAAATTATCACTATGAGCTAGTATAAATGCTTGGCATTGTGCAATAGCAGCAACTGTTTCTTTGCCAATCGGATATGCTTGTAAGGCTAAGGTAGTCAATGCAGTTGCAGCTAAATCATTACTGCCCGCGACACGACCGTTTTCATCGACACTGGCAATCAAAGTCTTTAGCCAGTCCTTTAATTTTGGTAGGTCCAATTGTAATTCGTTAATAATTCTAGGTGCCTGTTGTTGTCGCCATAATAACAACGGTGCGGTTGGTGCTTTTTGTGGTACGATTGTAGTTTTAATGAGTGGTTTTTCAGATGTATTTGCTGTCGTCGTTTCGGGTGAGAAAATTGGCATGTGCTGTGGTTGCGGTAACACAGTTGGCGGCATTGGCGGCACCACCAGATAGGCAAAGATTAATGAGCAAACTAATGCGAAACTACATAAGGCCATAGCGCTGCGCCCAGAATGTAAAATGCCATCGTCACGATGTGATTTTTGAGTCCTAAGAATCGATTGTTCAACGGCCGCCATATCTATTATTAATTTGGTCCCACATTGGCGACAATAAATGGTGCCTAATTTGTTTTCATGTGTACATGCCTGGCAAATGATCATGGAACAACTCCACTATATATAATTGTTTCACCACAAGCGACGACAATTGTGCCTCTTTCATTGCGGGTATCAATTTGCACCAAGCTTCCTATGCGCGTGATCTTCTCTGAGGGTATTTCCTTATTTCCGATCATAGCTTTAAGCGGCATGTTGGGTATCATGGTTGCAGGTGACAAAATGTGAAAACGAATTGAACCGGGAACTTTCTGCAGAGAATAAATGGTAGGTGTGTAGCCAGGGTCGAGAGTCAATTTTAACAAGGTATGTAAATCACCGCTTGCAGTGGCAACTTGTTTTGCGGATTCGCTGCGCTGTGGTTCTTTTAATACATCAACTAATTTACGTGCCGCTTCATAATTATTAAGTGATAGACACCGTTCAATGACGGCTAGCACCATCTGTGGGTCAGCGTCGCGGCGCAGCGCCGCATCTACTTGACGCTGTAAAGGTAGTGCGTCTCCAAGTAAGTTAGCATTTTCAGAAGGCTTACGAATGTTAGCTGGAATAAGTGGCAATAAGGTGTCGCTACGTTCAGGTGCGAGTTCTACTATTTTACGAATAATGCCAGCTAACACTTTTGAACCAATATCATTGGATAATGGTCTCGCATTTTTTATTAGCATATCATCGTTTGCTGATGGCGTTAATGCATCGGCAATAAAGGCAATATAGCGATAGTCTGGGTGTTTAGGTAATAATAATCGGACTCTACCAGCTGCTTCTTGAATTGCGCCACGATCACCTTTTTCCCATACGGATTTAAAATACAATTGTGCAGCATAGCTTTGAACCACGGCATGTGGTGGACTGGTTAATTTTGGCCAACTGGCGGTTTGTCCGGCGGCAATTTTATCAGCCATAGTTAATAACTGATCATCACTTTCTTGCAGCGAGATGGGATTGTCCTTGTGATGCATGCGCTGATATATGGCGAGCATTGCTGTCGGAGCTAATTTTTCATTGCTCGGAATGCGTAATAATAAGCGATCTATAGCGGAGTCAGCATTCGGATCTTGCCAATCAATTGCTAAAATTGCGGCACCGGCATGAGTAGGTAAGTAATGTACCGCATCACGTCCGTATGCTAAGGCTTCCTTATCCCTACCAGCGAGCGCTTTTTCTTGTGCATTTTGTAACGCGGCAATGCCAAGCCATCGTTCCACAGACGACCATGATAACCAAATTGCCAATACTAAAAAAACGCCCGCAGCAATATGAAGTACGATTCCGACACGACGGTAACCAATTTGTTCGATGATACTCATGGCAACTTCCCGATTCGGCCAATAATAGCAGATGCAGGCAATGGACCACAGGTGACACTATCAATGTGGTGAATGTCGGTCACGACGTAGAGGTGATCTTGCGGTACTATTATGGGACCACAGTTCCCACAGTAGACTGGATCTCCACGGGTAGTAGCGGTGCCATTTACGAAAATAGTTTTGTCTTTAATGGAGATCGTATCTCCTGGGAGGCCAATAACCCAACCAAAGTTTTCGGCGTCATCCTCATCGTCGTTAACGCGGAAACAAACGGCATCACCGTTGCGAAAGCGGTTGAGCGTTACGGTTTGGTCGACGCGATAAGAGGCAAATTCGGGCAAGTCTCGTACATCAGAGTACCCCAAAGGCACATCAATACGAGAAAACGATTTCATCAGGATGATTCCGCCCCAAAACGAGACGACCAAAATACTTAGCAAAATGACCTGACGAAGAAAGTCCATGTCTGAACAGTGAGTTAGATCGTCCAGTTGAAAGGCCAGGGTGCGGAACGGCTGGTAGAGCGTATCAATCAAAACCACCCATCAGTACTGTTATTGCGTGTTTTTCATTCACTCGTTAGCTTGTCATGCATGGCCACAGTTCCTTTTCCCTCACATGGACCACAAGCGCTATTTGTGGTCCTGTCTGGACCAAGTGGATCCGGTAAAAGTACATTGATGCAGGCGTTTGTTGATCGTTACCCAGACTTTGTGCGTTGTTTAAGTGTTACAACGCGTCCGGTGCGCGGAGATGAAAAAGATGGCATCGATTATTTTTTCGTTAGTGATGAGGAGTTCGCAAACCGTGTCGACCAAGGCCAATTGTTAGAACATGCACAAGTATTTGGCAAACATAGTTACGGCACACCGCGCTCATTTGTCGAACAACATCTAGTTGCTGGTCGTAGTGTCATTAAAGATGTCGATGTCCAAGGCGCTTTTACCATTCGTGGTACTTTCCCAGGTGCATTGCATGTATTTGTGGTTCCGCCGAATCGGGAAGAAATTGAATTTCGTTTGCGCAATCGCGGCACAGAAGATGAGGAATCAATTCGTCGTCGATTAGCAGAGGCAGATCGTGAGTTAACCGTATGGGATCGTTATGATTATTTAATTATAAATCGCGACATTGATCAAGCGGTAAAAGATTTGGCAGTTATTGTAGCCGGTGAACGTATGCGCGTGCGTCGTTCGTAATGCGCTCTTAAAATGTAGGAAGGTCAAGGCACATATCACCATGGCAGAATCACCTCACTTAGTATTAGCGATGCCACGTAGGGAATTATTTCGCATTAATGGATTTACGCGAAAAATTGACATGGATATTTTACTATCGCTAGCCGAGGAAACCTGGTATGCGATGCCGGATACGCTCGTTAATAATTTTGACGCAAAAGAAGTTCGCTTAGGTGTTGTGGTTACGCGCGATGTAGATGGTGAACAAATATTAATCGATGAACACGGTGTTGCTCTGCATGCGACACCGATTCCACCCGAGGCTGGAGTATTAGGCCCCGGGCTGGTTTCCTTGCGGCAGTTAGCATTAGTCGCAGGTCGCACCATGGTTGGTGTAGATAAAGCGACGGTGGAATTAGTTGGATATTGTAACGATGATGCATTACCCGAATGCCGCCCATTTTTTCTGCTGGTGTACCGATTGCGTGTTAATGCTGCTGACGTAACGCCTCCAGGCATGACGTGGGTTTCGCACACTGCTCTCAATGGCGTTCCACTCGACCCAGTGAGTGCTTTGGTCATGGGTGCTTGGTAGCGAGCAACAAACACCCGTGTCGAATGGGTGAATCCGCTGTTTTCCATTATAGATAGGTCGGCCACGCAGCGGGTTGCGTCGAGCGGGCTCGGTCCACAATCCCGGCCCATGCGCTATCGTGATGCTGCTCATGTTGATGTTGGAAGCTTTTATGCTCGCCAACCGTACCTAGGAAAAATGTACCGGTTGCTGGGGTATGGAGCAATCATCGGCATCGCACTCAATAGCCAAAATCCCGCAATGCTGGAACGCATATTAATTATGTTGGTTATATTATGGCTCATGGCTTGGTTCCGCGTGGTCGGTACCTTGTGGCGTTCGAGTATTGTTGCGGCGACATTATTGTGTGCATTTATTTTAACGGTGCATCGCCTCCATGAAGTCGGGGGCACACCATGACTTTTGCGCGCTGGGGATTACCAACCCTTTTTTGGGCGACCATAGTGCTCGCCTGGGGACTGTGGTTATTGCCTGATGGATGGCCGCGTTGGATTGGTTATGCGGTCGCAGGGTTTTGCTGGTTATTTACCCTTGCTTTTTTTCGCAATCCAATTCGCACCCCGCAAGGTAATGAACAATGTTTAATTGCCCCAGCAGATGGTGTCGTTGCTGATATTACTGAAGTGGAAGAAAATGAATTTATTCGCGGGCGTTGTATACGCATTGGTATATTTTTATCCGTATTTGATGTGCATGTTAATCGCTCGTCTATTACAGGTACGATTGCCTATGCAAATTATACACCAGGAAAATTTTTAGACGCGCGTCATCCAGATGTCAGTCACGAAAATGAAGCAAATACCATCGGTATTATTGCAGACGACAACGTTGCATCGGGTCTTAAAATATTACTGCGTCAATTATCAGGATTAATTGCCCGTCGTATTATTTGTGTGTATGGTGTTGGTGATCGTCTTAATCGTGGCGATATGTACGGTATGATTAAATTTGGCAGTCGTACCGAGTTGTGGGTGCCACTGAGTTATCCTCATACTGTTAATGTAACAGTCGGTCAGCGGGTGAAATGCGGTGAAACCATTTTAGTCACGCTGCAACATGGTGCTCAGAATAAAGATCAGCCAGAGCAGACTGTTTCAACCCAAGACACCGCACCGGTACCTGCTTAAATCGTCTGTTATGTGGCAGGTTAACGATTGTTTTGTGCGACCTGAAGCCAAACATCAGATACATGTCATCTTTTCACCGCTCTTAATCCTATGGCCAAAACAACTTTTAATGGCAGGGTATCCGCATGAGTGATCGTATGAACTCAATGCGTACGCGTATGCGTCGCCTAAAAACATTGCCGGTGTTACCAACTTTGTTAACTGCGGGCAATTTGGCGGCCGGTATTACCGCCATATTATGTGCAGCACATAATATGTTAGAGGTCGGTGCATTCATGGTCTTTATCGCCATGGTGTGCGATATGTTTGACGGCAAAGTTGCGCGTATGACCAATACGGCCGGACCATTTGGTGCCGAGTTGGATTCGCTCAGCGATGTCGTCAGTTTTGGCGTAGCTCCCGCGATATTAATGCATCGTTTAGTTTTGGGTGAACCTGGTGTATTTGATCATGGTCAACGACTGCTGTGGTTTTTAACGGTTTTGTTTCCGATTATGGCAGCTATTCGTTTAGCTCGTTATAATGTCGAACATACTGACGAAGCACTTCCTTATTTCCGTGGGTTACCATCACCAGGTGCAGCGGCACTCGTCTGTTCATGGATTATTTTATATAATCACCAATCGATTTGGCCGGCAAAACAACCTGGTCCAGGTTACTATGAAGGCATTGAAAGTTTAGATGGATTTCGTTGGATCGTCATAGCAATGACTTTTATTTCGGCTCTATTAATGGTG